>JAQBWV010000160.1 GCA_027624335.1 Planctomycetota bacterium | reverse complement strand
TTCCGAATCACCCGAGAACAGAAGCGGCTCTACCCCGCAGCAACGTAGAGGAAACCCGGTCACGCCCTGAGAATTCCGTCTTAGGATGGAGATCGCGTGGTGCGCATGAAAACTCTTCGAATTGAGTTACTCGCCGTAGACGCCAGGCGTTGGGCATTCCTGCACATCCCCCTCGGGGTGGTATTGGGGATCTACTTCACTGCCTGGTTTGTTCGTCAAGAACACCCAGGAAGCATGGAAACCCCTTTCGCAATTCTCCTCGGAATACCATTTGTTGTCGCGTTGGTCTGTTTCGCGGCCTGGTTACAGGTGGCCCTCATTAACGCATTCATAGGCATCATGCGTGGTGGCCCAGTCATCTATGCCAAGGAAGTCGAAGTCGAAGCACACAAAATCAATCCAATTGGATGATGATTTCCAATCGTCTATTGCGCAGCGGACAGCATAGGCGTCGATTAGCAAAGCGTGGCCGCAAAATCAGCTACGCGTCAGGCCTTCGTCTCTTGTGCTATCGGCGCAAGTGACCGCGCGAGTATGGTTGGGTCACGGAGCAACAGGATAGTTCATCATCCACGTGCTCTTTCCACAACACTTCCCATTTTCATCGGAGGTTGATGACCTGGCATTCTGTGCCTGTGGCACGCAATCACAAACGATCGGGCCGCGCCATCGCCATTCGAGCAAGTGAATCCAGAAGAAAACCCGTCGCACCAGTAGTCGGTGCGTCGGGTTGCTGCTGAGTCTGGAGTTACGATCGCGGCTGCGAGTCAGTTCGGGATGTTGACTCGTTCGCTGCCGTCGCGGGTACACATGGCTTTCATGATCCCGAAGTCGATCGTTTTCGGAATTGACCGGACAGAACCATCGCACAGGGCGAAGTTGACCACGTCGCGGTGCCAGGAACCGTAGCCGAAGAAATGGCCGGCCGTACCTGCGTTCAGATATGTGTCGAATGTTGATGGCGAAGCGGACGGGTTAGCTCCATCAGAACCCCAGTCAGGCTGATTGTTGTTGTCGTCGTCGGCCAGTCGGGTCAGTCCACTGTTGCCATCGCCCCAGTAACCGAACATGCCTTCTCCAAAACAGATCGTATTGGTTTCGCCGTCGCGAATGTCTTTGAAGTTGACCGAGCTGTCGCGGTAGAGAATTCCGTTGGTAGTTGGCGTTCCTGCAGCCGCTCCAGGAGGAGGACTCGTTCCCGTGTTTCCTCGATAGGAAAGGTAGGCGTAGCCTCCAAGGTTCTGTCCCGCAGCAGCCTGCGGTCGATTGTTGGGATAACTGCGACTGGGGCAAAGGTAAGTCGGAATCACCAGCTGGCAGGCTTCCTGATTGTTGGTTGAAGTGTCTTTCGCCTCGTTGAAGTTCACGTTGGCAGTGGCCGCCCCCACTTGCGGGAGAATGAAGGCTGCCCAGCCCCAATCGCCGCTGTAGACCCAGTTGGAAATTGTGACCTGAGGGACTGCTCCAGCTGTTGCCTGACTGGGAACTCCCAGCGGGATGATGCCAGGTTCCGGCAGGTTGACGTTCAGTGCCGACGACGCCGGGTTGGTAATGATGCCCGACGGAAACGACTTATGAGCATCGGCGTAGCTGTGCGTGGCCAGAATGATCTGCTTCATATTGTTGATGCATTCAGTCCGGCGTGCGGCTTCCCGTGCGTTCTGCACAGCAGGAAGCAGAAGTGCCGCCAGAGCGGCGATGATCGCGATCACCACCAGCAACTCGATCAGAGTGAAGCCTGTTCGGCACTGGTGGCTGCCGGCGGGAAAGGGTCGTTGATTCATTGGGCCTGCACTCCAAACCGGATAGCCTGACAGCCTGCCGGCAACTGAAATATTCCGGGACAGAGACATCTGAATCCTGTCCAACGTCTTGATTCCGCTAACGCTAAAACCAGTCTGACGCCAGGAGATTGAACCCACAGCGTTGAACGATCGGGTGAGACTAGCACCTCGTTCCGGACGTTGCAATTCGTGTCGTTTTGCACTTCGACCATGACTGCCGCTCAAGTTGTTCTGTTCGTCCCTGGCCCAGTCGCCTCGTTTGTTGGACCCGAGTTGCCTGCCAGCAACTCGACGACCCTGGCGTTTGCTTCTGGAAACGATAATTGCCGCAACTCGTCGACAGGTTTCCATTGGAAATTGTTGCGAAGCAGCGGCATTTTTAGAGACGGATCGTCAGAGTTTGCCTCGACTCGACAGAGCCAGAAGTGCAGATCAACAATCGCATGATCATATTCATGGCACGTACGATCGATTTGTCGAACGGGAGCAACATTCAAGCCGGTTTCTTCGCGGCACTCCCGGACGACGCAATCTTCGACGCTCTCGCCGAGTTCACACTTTCCGCCGGGGAATTCGGAATAGCCTGCCAGTTCCTGTCCGGACTGTCGCGCTCCCACCAGGTAGCAGCCATGGTGTTCGACGATCGCGATTCCGATCTGCTTTGGCGAGCGACGGCTCATTGACTCGGTGCTTTCTCGTTTCAGCCTGCAATACAGCAAGTGAATCCGGGCCGGGGATCCGGGTGTTGCAATGACTTTCATCCTGAACGAAGCGACGATCTCGACCGTGATCTTATCGTGAATTCTGCGGCAGATCAGTCAACAGTGTTGCGGGATTTGCCGTACACCGGGCCACGGGCTAAAGTCCCGGCCAATTTATACTGTGATTGATCTCTCAGTTCTTCCGCCATTCAAAGTGTGATCCCGCCTGGATGTCTCTTTCGATTCGAAACCTCACGAAGAGTTACGTTGAGCCTGGCGGTCGTCGTCTGCCGATTCTCAATGTCGACTCGTTTGATATCGCCGACGCGGAGCAGGTCGTACTGGTCGGATCCAGCGGGGGTGGCAAGACGACGCTGCTGAACGTCATCGCCGGCGTTACCACGTCGGATTCCGGGCAGGTCGTCATCGACGGAACCGATGTCACGACGCTGTCTGAACCCGCTCGCGACCGTTTTCGTGCTCTGAAAATTGGCTATGTTTTCCAGACGTTCAACCTCCTGCCAGCGTTTACGGCGCTTGAGAACGTGCTGCTCGGCATGAGTTTCAGCGGTCGTAAAGTCGATCGGTCACACGCTCTGGAACTACTGGAACGGGTTGGCCTGAACCATCGGCTACATCATCGACCGACGAAGCTTTCCGTCGGTGAGCAGCAGCGCGTGGCCGTGGCACGAGCGCTCGCCAATCGTCCTTCGCTGCTGCTGGCCGACGAGCCAACAGCAAATGTCGACACTGCCAATCAGGACAACCTGCTCAAACTCATTCGGGAAGCCTGCACCGAAAACAGCGTGTCACTGATGCTGGTGACACATTCGCAGGACGTCGCTTCGCAGTTTGATCGAGTCGAGAAGCTCAGTGACTTCAACATGCCGGAGGCCGCCGAATGAACCTCCTGGTTATCGCATTCAAGAGCCTGAAGCAGCGAGCCCTGGCGTCATCGTTGACGGCTTTAAGTGTGGCTCTGGGCATCATGTTGATGGTCTCGGTGCTGGTGATCAACAGCGTTGTCGACGACACGTTTAATCAGCGGAGCGTTGGAGTCAGCCTGGTGATCGGCCCTCGTGGCAGCGATCTCGGTAACGTGCTCAGCGCCGTTTATCGAATCGGTAAACCCAGCGAGAACCTGCCTTACCGGGTTCTTACACAGGACATCCCACAGGCTGCAGAACGACTTCCGGGCGTGAAGAAGTCGACGGACGTCATCGAGTGGGTCATCCCCATGACGATGGGCGATGTGTCCGAGGAAGGCGCGTTTCCCGTGGTGGGAACAACTCCCAAATATTTCAAGGTCGAGTACGCTTCGGGAAAGCGGTTCACCAAGAAAGGACAGCTTCCGGTCAACCCGTTCGACGCGATGATCGGAGCGCAGGTTGCGCGGGAAAATAGCTGGGATGTTGGCTCACAGTTCACGCTGATCCATGGTGGAGCGGACAGTGGCCATGTGCATGACGAGAAGTTCACCGTTGCGGGAGTGCTCGGCCCCACCGGAACCGCCAACGACCGCACGGTCTTTGTGAACATTGAAGGCTTCTTTCTGATCTCCGGACATGAGAAGCCGCCGGAAGAAGCGATTCAGAGACTGCGCGACTTCGGTTATGAAGTGACTCCCGCACAGGAAGCCGAGATCCGTGAAGCATCGGGAGGACACGATGACCACGGACACTCTGGACATGATCACTCTGGACATGATCATGCTGGACATGCTCCGCATGGAATTCCCGACGACCTGAAAGAGGTGTCCTTCATACTCGTCCGCACAAAATCTCCGACGGCGTCGCTGATGCTTGCTCCGGAGATCAACGAAGGGATGCGTGCTCAGGCCGTCAACCCGATTATCGTCATCAGCAAACTGATGAAGCTGTTTGTTGGCAACACTCGCAAGCTGCTGCTGTGCCTGACGGCGTTGATTGTCGTCGTGGCCGGGATTGGCATCTTCGTCAGCATTTACAACTCGATGTCCGACCGGAAGCGCGAGATCGCCATCATGCGGGCACTGGGTGCCCATCGCGGTACGGTGTTTGCGATC
This sequence comes from Planctomycetota bacterium, assembly GCA_027624335.1. Classification (GTDB taxonomy): domain Bacteria; phylum Planctomycetota; class Planctomycetia; order Planctomycetales; family Planctomycetaceae; genus JABMPE01. The sequence continues at coordinate 10,104 of JAQBWV010000160.1, read as the reverse complement.
ATCCTGGGCGAGTCGCTGCTGCTCTGCGTGGGCGGCGGGATTCTGGGACTGCTGATGGGGCACGGGCTGGTCGTCATTGCCGCTCCGTTTGTCGAATCCCAGGCCGGAATCATCGTGAATCCCTGGAAATTCGACGCCATGGAACTGGTGCTCTTTCCCGTGCTGATCGGAATGGCGACGCTGGTGGGTTTCCTGCCGGGTCTTACCGCCTATCGTACAGACGTGGCGGATTCGCTGAACGACTGACAAACTCGCAGATCAGGTTCTGCCTTGTGGTTGTGCGAAAAACTGTTGGCGGGTGATGTCAGCTTACGTGCCTCAATAATCCGTCAGACATCGCCTGACCTACTGAAACTCAGGATCAATTCAATGACTCGTTTGACTGTTGCCGTGCTTCTAACGGTTCTCTCGATCTCTGTGTCTCGGACGGCGTTCGCTGCCGAGCGGCCCAACGTGATCTTCTTCCTCTCTGACGATCAGCGAGCTGACTTCCTCGGATGTGCCGGGCATCCGATTTTGAAGACTCCGAATATCGATGCCCTGGCAACGCGCGGCACGCGGTTTCAGAACGCCTTCGTGACGACGTCGATCTGTGCAGCGAGTCGAGCCACACTGTTTACCGGGTTGTGGGAGCGATCTCACAAGTACACCTTCGGCACGCCAGCGATCGATGCGGCGAAGATTGACGCGAGTTATCCGGCGATGCTGAAGCGAGCCGGTTTCAGGACGGGTTTTGTGGGCAAGTTCGGCGTGAGCGCCGGGCCCGGCGGAACGGATCGCATGTTCGATTCGTTTGTTCCGCTGAACCGGAATCCGTACTTCAAGAAGCAGTCGGACGGAACACTCCGACACTTGACGGACATCACCGGCGACAAGGCGATTGAATTTCTCGACAGTTGCAAAGCCGACCAGCCGTTCTGCTTATCCGTCAGCTTTAACGCAGCGCATGCCGAGGACAGTGACAAGAAGAATCACTATCCGTGGCCGCCTTCGGAAAACGGGTTGTACGACGATGTCACGATCCCCGAACCACTTGTCCGAACCGACTTCTGGAAGGAGCTTCCCGACTTCTTTCAGAACGGCATGCATCGCGAACGCTGGTTCTGGCGATGGGATACTTCCGAGAAATACCAGCACAATGTCAAAGCGTACTACCGCATGATCACGGGTCTGGATCGGAACATCGGTCGAGTGCTGACGGCTCTCTCACAGAAAGGTCTCGCGGAAAATACCGTCGTCGTATTCATGGGGGATAATGGTTACTACAAAGGCTCACGAGGTTTCGCCGGCAAGTGGAGCCACTACGAAGAGTCTCTGCGAGTTCCACTGGTGATCTGCGACCCTCGCACAGTTGAAGCAAGTCGCGGACGAGTTGAAAGCCGGGTCGCACTCAACGTGGACGTTCCCGCGACGATCCTTTCGGTGGCTCTCGGCCAGCCCGATGCCAGTTATCAGGGCCGCAACCTTCAACCACTGGTCAACGATCAGTCCGTCGAAAACTGGAGAACGGATTTCTTCTGCGAACACCTGATGGATAACGCGAGCATCCCGAAGTACGAAGGCGTGCGCGGCGAGCGTTATGTTTACGCCCGCTATTTTCAGAACATGCCAGGCGGCGAATTCCTGCATGACCTGCAGACAGACCCGCAGCAGTTGAAGAACTTCGTCAACGATCCGGCGTACGCTGAAACGCTCACAAGAATGCGTGCCCGCTGCATCGAGCTTCGGGACAGCCTCGGTGGGGAATACTCGCTCGAAAACATCCCAACGTTGAAGTACCTCAGAGAGAAACAGCAGGCTGGAAAGAAGTAACGTCACATTCCGCCACGCCGGAAAGCCCGAGCGATCTGAACTCGATGATGAGTGCTTTGCGCGATCGTGTTCGTTAAGGACGCGGACGCGCCTGCGTCTGGTTGCTTCCAGCTTCCGACTCATGCGTGTGCTTACGATGTATGTCTCTGAAAATTGATCTGGAAAATGGCAGTCAGATGGCAGTCAGAGGCACTCGTGAGGAAAGCGACCGCGCCACATCGCAAGAGCACGACCAGCGTGGGTCAGGAAGGTGAGGTCTTCGCGAATCTCGGCGGCCGACATTGTTTTGATCGTCTGCGTCAGCCATTGAGACGCTTGATGAATGACCTCGCGTGGAGGCAGCAGTTGTTCTGGAGCCAACGCCCACGCTTCCAGCACGTGTCCGGTGACCAGGATTCGGAGACGGAGAGTTCCAAACGAGTCGACTTTGGCTTCAGCGCGGCCGTCGAATTCAGTGCCCGGCCAGTCGCCTTCCCAGAAGCCGTCGACATGCTGTGTCTCGATCAGTCGAGAGGTGATGTCAGCCAGCCAGGTTTCGATTCTGTCTCGTCCGTCGTCACTTAGAATCTGCGTTTGCTCATTGATCCGGAGAAGAATGACCAGCGAATAAATTCGATGGTTGCCGCGACACACTCCTCGGTGTCGACGTTCCCGCATCAGGCGATCGGCCAGTCGGTCGAACGTGATATGCTGACCTTCTGAAGAGTACCAACCGCTTAATGTCGGTACATAACAGGCAAACGCCAGCGTCGACCACTCGTACTCCACCTGGTTCAGACTGAACGAATTAAGAGTGCGTTCAAGCAGCGATGACAAGGGCACCTCGCCGCTGGCGGTGATCACCGGGTAGTCCAGTGGCGTTCCCGTTTCCGCCATGGTTGCCAGCGTGTGGTCGCGATGGCTCGATGATGCCGGACCCTGCTGAACGCGAACGATGGTGCCGGTTTCACTTGGTATCAGCAACGGCGGTTGCTTGTCTCCCCATGCCAGGCTGAATCGTCGATGGTCCAGCAGGAATTCGCGCATTTCAATTCCTGACAGGAATCGGTCATCATCAAACGTTGCTTCCGGTCGCCACATTCGTAACGAGTGGTCGATGTGATTGGTTTTTGGCGACGGACCCCGAAACTCCGGTCGAAGTTTTTCGAGCACAATCCGAAGGTCCGAGTCACTGATGACTTCGGGATCGTCATAGAGTGGCCGAACCGAAAGTGGCTCTGTACGAAGTTCCGGGAGCGCTCGCTCTCCTTGAAATTCCCGGTATCGAATAGTCGCCCACGCGACACCGCTGGCGAGCACCGCCATGTGCAGACAGACGAATCCGGCGACTCGATAGATCGATGCTGCTGGTTGAAACGTTACCGTCATTCCAGAGACTCCTTATTCTGAACAGAGCGGACCTCAGATCTGTTCCGAGGATTGGAGTCGTTCAGAGAGTATGCGGCCAACGAATGGTCTGACTCAGCCATCTGATCGAGGACTGCGTTGCGGCAGGCAACCAGTCCCACGTCGTCTTCGTAAATGATCTTCCAGCCGGCCAGCTGTCTGACGACCGGGGCGGTCAATGCCTGCAACTCTTTGTGAACGATGATCGTGTTAATCCGATAGCGATCCAGTAGTGGTTCGAAGCCCTGGTCCGATCGAGCCAGAGTGAGATAATCCTTCCATACTTGTTGTGGCGCGGCGTGGACCGCGTTAGTCGTCATGAATACCTGAAGGTCAGGCGGGCCGAACTCGACCAGCCAATCGCCCCACCACTGGGGATTCATGATCTGCCCCTGTGGAGGATGCTCCCTCAACCACGCAGTCAACGCGACTGGAGTTCCTCGACTGAACAGCTTGTCTGGATGGCGTTCACTTCCGCCGAGAACGCCAGTGCTTACCGGAGAAAACGAAAACCCCAGCCAGATAATCAGCAGCGCGACCAGCGAATTATTGAACGATCGACCTTGTAGAAACTGGATGTCTCCGAGTCGCCAGCGATTCAGAATATCAGCTGCATGCGGAGCCATGACCACGGCTAAGACGGCTGCATACCACATCTGCATCCGCACCCGCAGCACAACTGCCAGCGTAAAGACGCACAGCATCAGCACGTCGGCGGGACGAAAACTCACACGACTGTGTCTCAGCAGTACAGCCAGCACGATCCACGATATGCCAATCTGGATTCCCTCATACGAGACCATCTCCAGCGAGTACCACTCCAGCACGTCTTTCAGGTTTGGATTCGACGGGAACAGCACCGTGTGGATCAACAGGTCCATGCCGTACGGATTCAGCAGTGAGGCGGCGACGGCGACTTCGCACGCGATGAGCCAATGCCGCAGATCTCGATCATGAATCGTTTCGCGGAGCGGTTGTCGCTTCATCAGGCATTCAATCGCTCGTCCCAGGAACTGACATCCGAGAACTGCAAAGCCAACAACGAACGAACCGTGCAGGTTCGCCCAGCAGGCGAAGAGGACGGCCACGCCGAGATAGAACGGGAGCTCTGCCCGAGTCCTGCTGTGTTTTTCGCCTCCCGGGATCCGTGTTTCTCGACAGACCGTCACCAGAAGCAGAAGTGCGAAGCACAGGCTTCCGAAAATCTCTGGCCGTACAATCGCATGACGACTCCATGCAGCAAAGCAGCAGAGCAGGGAACACATTATCGCCGACGGCATGCTGGCAGATCTCACGAAGCAGGCCATGATCAACGTCGCCCATGTTACCATGACTGTCAGTGCGAAAATGTTGGACACCCATTCGGCTCCGCCATGCTGATTCGCCAGACCAAACACAACCTGTCCGAGCCACGCGGTACAGGTAATTGGCACACCGGACGCGAGTTCAAGAAACGGATCTTCGGCAGGCAGCGTTCGGTTCTGGATGATCCATTCACCGTACGACACATGCCCCCAGATATCTGTGAAATACAACGGCATGTAGCTGTAATAAAGAAACGACAGAACAAAGCAGAACACCACCAGAACCTGGCCACGAGTCAGCGCAAACATCTCGCTGAGAACCGGAGAGAGTTCTTCCACGTCGGAAACCGACGAAGTCGTTGAAGCTGACGCCTGAGACATGGGATTACCGTTCTTGAAATCTGTTAACCGGCAATGGTTGTCTGAAGTTCAGGGGGGTTTGATACCTGCACCGTGTCGACTGGGGCAGACTCTGTTTCACTAACGGATTCATTCGCGGGACGACGTGCAATCACGAACAATGAACTGCCCGCTGGGGGGCCACAATTGAACGTTCTGCACACGGCCTGCTCCATGCGACTGAGCAGATAGAACGACGCGTTGATCCAGCGCGGCGGGACACCAACGACGTAAGCGGAAGCTCTGCCTTGAGCCACCACGCGGCGTGCATACAACAACGGCAGCGACCAACCGAATGCATACCGGCAACTCGACACTTCGAAGCCGGACTCACGGAATCGAGTCAGCAGGCTCGCGCGGGTGTAACGTCGGAAGTGGTGATTGACGTCGTCGTGATCGCTCCAAAGCGACGGAAGTGCTGGAACGGTAAGAATCAAGGTCCCATTCGGTCGAAGAAGCTCGAACGCTTTCGAGAGGGCTGCGCTGTCGTCTTCAATGTGTTCCAGAACGTCGAGCATAAAAATGACGTGCTGACGATGCTGGCAATGATAATTCGAATCAAACCGCACGACGTCGATCTCGCGGGTCCACCGCGACTCCGGATCAATCAGCTGCTCGTCCGGCTCAACGCCTCTCATTCTGCCGAAACGCGAGAAATCGTCGAACGCGACTCCACCGGCACATCCGACGTCGAGCAACAAACGGTCTGCACCTGAAATAGTGTCCGCATCACATACCTCTTCCAGTGCGGACATGACGAACCGATGCCGGACTCGCCACCACCAGTGACGCGACCAGAGTTCGCGATATCGATTGCTGTAGGTTTGCTGCATGACGGTTCCTCACCAGCCTCGGCCAGCGGGCGACAGGTTCGGAGACGGTGACTCGTGGTCTGCTCGCCCTGGCACAATCGACTGGCGACGTGTTCGGAGTCCCGGCTCAGTCTCTGGATGGCGACGGTGTGGGATCGTTCCGAAATCCTCGACGTTCACGGTTCGAGCGATGACCCATGCCGGGCGAGCTTTGACTTCGTCAAAAATTCTGGCGATGTACTCTCCAACGATCCCAATCATCAACATCTGGATTCCAGCCAGCAGCAGAATGAGACAGACAATGCTCGTCCACCCGACGGCTCCTGACGGATGAATTCCCGCCACGACGACGCTTGACAGCCACCACGCGGCCAGCGTCGTTGCCAGCATGATCGAACAGCCGCACAGCGCGACACCAATCCCACTGGCCAGCCTTAAAGGAACGGCACTGAACGACACCATCCCGTTTCCAGCCAGATGAATCAGTCTGGCCAATGTGTACTTCGGACTGCCGTTCTGACGAGCGTGGCGTTCGTATTCGAAACTTTCCTGCCGAAAACCTGCCCACGCCCGCAAGCCGCGAATAAAGCGAGTTTTCTCAGGCAGAGAATTAAGTACCGCCACAACGGCTCGATCCATGACACAGAAGTCACCTGAATCAAGCGGAATTTCCATCGACGCGATTCTTCGGAGTACCCGATAGAACACGTGATACGCCGCACGTTTCAGGACGCTTTCTTTCCGTCGCTTCCGAACTCCGTAAACAACGTGCGCTCCGCTGCGCCATCGCTCAAGCATTGGCGTGATGACTTCCGGAGGATCCTGAAGATCACCGTCAATGACAGCAACCGCTTCGCCGCTTGCGAATTCAAGCCCCGCAGACACGGCAGACTGATGTCCGAAATTCCTGCTGAAGCTGACAACTCGCCATCGGGAATCCCGCTGACACACGGCAGTCAGCAACTGCGGTGTCCGATCGGTCGACCCATCGTCGACAACAATGATCTCGTAGTCATCGCCCCAACCCGCTGCCGTCGCCGTAACGCGTTCGAAGACCGCTTCCACGTTGTCCTCTTCGTTCAGCATCGGAATGACGAGAGAAATCATGAGGCGACCGCTGAGTGAAACCTGACAAGGAATGCATCGGGTAATCTCTTTTTGCACATCACGTGCCGATTCCGTCTTCATGCCTGCAGACGCACGGTAAGCCCTCAGATGCACTCACAAATGGCCGATTGGCATCCCGGCGGTACGGCCCGTTAACGCTGCGATGGGAAGTGTTTCCGAATGGAATCACTTGTCGCGAAACTCTGTGGTACGTCCTGTCCAGACGGCGGCTTTCGAGGGCAGTCGAAGCTGATTCAGCGGGCGCCGATGGCGTTTGGTCCACAATCTGCTTGAACGGCCATGTCAATTACCCACTTTCATACCTCGGCGCTATCTGCGTTCAAAATTGTGACACATGAGTTTTGAGGGAGGCAGGTCGCGGCCATGAGTAAGACGATTTGCGAAGGTGGCTCCGTAAATGTCTCCCTCGCAACCACCTGACGTGTAACTGCCAGCTGAGAAGTTCGTTGTCCCACGGAGTCGAAGTCATCGTTCACTTTGCAAACATCCTCGACCATGCGCCGGTGTACCGACTCTGGCAGAGCCCGTTCATTCGCTCCAAGCTGAAGCCGGTATTGCGTAACGGCGATCTGCAATCGTGTCGGCGAGTTCTGGATATCGGGTGCGGGCCAGGCATCAATGCTCCGTTCTTCGAGCATGCGGATTACACAGGACTCGACTGGAACGACCGCTACATCAGTGATGCCCAGCGACGTTATGGTCGAAACTTCATCAGCGCCGACGCTCGAACGTTTCAGCCTGCTCCTGGTCAGGAATTCGATTTCGTTTTGGCGAACAGCTTCTTTCATCACATCGACGATGGCGGCGTCGACAGCATTCTGAAGCAGCTTGGAAAGTCTGTCTCGTCCGACGGTCACATCCACATTCTTGATCTCGTGCTGCCAGAGCAACCCGGCATCGGACGCTGGCTGGCTATCAATGACCGAGGCGATTTCGCGCGACCGCTCCCTCGGTGGGAAGAACTGTTCACCAGACATTTCACGAAGATCGAGTTCGAACCGTTCTCTCTCAACCTGTTAGGACTGGGACTCTGGCAGATAGTTTACTTCAAAGGGAAACCGCGCCCTGTCGAAGACTCTTTAACTGCCGCCGACCATGCGGATATCTGATGCAGACTCATTCAGCACTCATCATCGAACCGCCCGAGCAGCTCTCACGAGACGAGTCACGAACGGGCATCGCCAGTACAAAATCAGCTTTGATTGTCGGCGTTGTTACATGGAGCATCTGTGCCGCGTATCTGCTCCCGTTTGTAAGCCGAGGGTGGTATGCACACGACGATGGTCTGCTGGGGCACACCGCTGAGCGGGTTCTGAACGGCGAGCTTCCACATCGAGATTTCGATTCCTGCTACACCGGAGGTCTTGCCAGCCTGCACGCATTCTCGTTCCACATATTCGGCATCAATCTGTCGACGATGAGATGGCTGTTGTATGGGGCTTCCCTCACGTTCATTCCGTTTCTCTATCTGATCGCCCTGCGATGTTGTGCTCCCGTGATGGCCGGGTTGGTCACGTTGACCTGCTTTGCCTGGAGCGTGCCCAATTATTTCGCGGCGATGCCGAGCTGGTACATTCTGTTCCTGACGGTTGCCGCGATTTACTGCCTGATTCGATTCAGCGAGTCGAATTCCAGATACTCTTTACTGCTGGCCGGGTGCTGTTGCGGCCTTGCCGTTCTGGCGAAGATTAACGGGCTGTTTTCCGTTGCCGCATGCCTGCTGTTCATTCTTTACCATAACCAGTCGCGATCGAGCATCGCAGTTCCCGATGTGCGTTCCAAACTCGTCTGCTGGGTATCAAGCGGCATCTGTCTGGCGTATTGCGCTCTCGTTTTCCTGCTGCTTCGCAGAGGTCTGAACGGAGGCACTCTGATTAATCTCTTTGCCCCCAACGTCGCCATTGGCCTGTTTCTGTCATGGAATGAATGGGTCAACGGTCGGGGACGATTCTCAGAAAGGTCGCTGTTGCTGGTAAGAGATGTGAGCGTCTATGTCGCTGGCGTTGCCTTGCCGGTGATGCTTTTTGTGATTCCCTATGTGGCCACGGAGAGTCTGCCCGACCTCGCGTACGGTCTTTTCGTCCTGCCACAAAAGCGATTTGAATGGGCGGCCACCGTCGAGCCATTCCCGACCTTGCTGTTCCTGGTAGTGCTGGTTCCGCTGGCACTGTTACTACTGAGTGGCTTGATGCGGTCTGACTTTAATGCGATTTCACACCGTCGACTCATGGTTTCCGTACTTTGTGTTTCTGTCGCTGCAACAAGTGCGATGCCCGCTGCGACGCTTTACAACATTGCCTGGTCATCTATTCGCCTGTCGGCTCCCTTGGCCGTATTGATTACGGCACTCGTGCTTGCGAGACGTTCAAAATCAATTCCCGACAAATCACGGAATACGTTGGTTCTGTTGATGCTCGCAGCCGCTGCCCTCAGCCTGATTCAGTTTCCCTTCGCCGCAAGAATCTACTTCTGCTACTTCGCATCACTTCTCATTCTGATGGTCGTCTACCTGCAGTCACTGTCTGGTCGCTCGGGCCTCGCCAGTCAGACTGTATTCCTGGTATTCCTCCTGAGTTTTGCCGTGTGGTCACAAAGCAACCATTACGCTTACTGTACTTACCCCGTCAGGGGTGAGGGACCAGCCCGCAGTTTGGCGATGATGGAACTTGAACGTGGTTCCCTGCAACTGGAGTCAGACACGGCTGCCTGCTATCAGGAACTGGTGGACGTTATCCAGAAACACACTGGCGAAGGTGATTCCATCTTCGCTGCGTCTGACTGTCCGGAAGTCTATTTTCTTGCGGATCGCAGGAATCCCACCCGAACGATGTATGACTTGTTTGATCTGGTTCGACCTGAAGATAGAACCAGGCAGGTAATGGAGATGCTGGCAAGGGAAGACATCAACGTCGTCGTCGTCAACATGTCGCCGGCCTTTTCTGAAAAGCTGGACAAGCCGCTGCGGCGAGAAATCCTCAAACGATTTCCCCGGATTAAAGCCGTCGGACCATTCATCGTCGCCGTGCGAGAAGAGACACACCGGTTGGCGTCAGTTCCTTGACCCTCAGCACCGCAAGAGCCTGATCTGTAGCCGCAAGCCGGAATGTTGAGCTCGCAAATGTCAGCGACACAATTGATTTCGCCAAATGCGCCAGACGCTGATTACGTCTCTGGTCGACCGCGACTGGCGACTGTCTGGGTCGTGTTCGTCCTCAGTCGGTTGTATCTCCTGCTGCTGTTCATGCCCCAATTCTCGGACCTGC
>JAQBWV010000159.1 GCA_027624335.1 Planctomycetota bacterium | reverse complement strand
TTCCCGGAAACCAGTCGCTGCCAGCCTGGCCCCCTGGAGTCGTGGCGCCGCGAGCCTGTGACGTCCCAGCGGCGGATCCTGACGAACCGTCATTCGACGCCGATTGATCTCGCCCTGCCAGCCAATCCAGCAGAGATTGCATGGAACCTTTCGGAGAATCTCTCGTGCCGTTTTTGACGGCGTCGATCTCGCCGGTGCTCGGATTACTTTGCGGCACAAACGACCGAGACGTGTCATTGCCCGGAGCAGACGAGCCTGGAGTTCGCGGCGAAGCGTCTGTCGAATCCTTTGGAAAGAAATTGTCTGTACCAGTCGTGTCGCGCGGCACATTCTGCAGGCCGCCGCCGGGGGATCGATCGGGCTCCGGTTCTGTACCCGGAATGCTTCGACCGGAGTCTGGTGGTCCAGAGTCGGTTGGCCTGGGAAGCTCGCCGGTGCGATCGGCCTGTCCAGGTTGTCGGCTCGATGTTCCAGCTCCCTCTGAGCCTGGTTTGAGCGACGGGTTTCCAGGTCGATCCAGAGTCAGCCCCATTTGCTCCGCGATGCGTTCCAGTACGGAGCGTTCAGGAAGTTTGCCTTCGCCGGAACCATCAGTCGAGGATCGTCCTGAAAGTTCCTGACCGGGACTCGCATTGCCAGAACTCCCATTGCCAGAACTCGCGGGACCAGGACTGTTGGAGCCTGGCTCCGGTCGTGGATGACTTTGCCCCGCAGACAAGCCGACTCCCGGCTGCTCTCCGGTCTGGCGATTCTCCGGTGCCGGCGTCGCTGAGCCACCGGTTAACTGCTGCAGGTTCTGCAGTGCCTGTTGCAGAGACCGCATGGCCTGGGAATCCGGATTCTGCAAACCAGGTATCTCAGTGCCTGCTGCCTGTGCTGCTCCGGCCAGCTTCTGAAGTCGCAGCAGCAGCTCCATTTGAGGCTGCGTTCCGCTCAACGTCGGCAGACCGTTCCCCAGCAGTCGATGAGACGGTGTTCCCTGCTGAGCCATCGCCACGCCATGCGCAACACACAGGACGACACAACACGTGGCGATCAGCGTTGTATATCGCCGGCAGGAAGCGATTGGACGCCACTCGCGGTTCGAAAAGGTGAGAAGTGCAATCAAGGGAGTTCTTCCTGCCGCAGAATCGCGAGGATTGAAGTCGCCGACTTAACAGTTGCCGCAGTATAAACGGCCATATTGTCTATTAAGGACAGATCGCCCGAGGAACCCATTGTTTCAGACCTGGTATTCAACACAAGAGCAGGTCGAATCGAGGAACGAAGTTATCCCTCACGCGGTAAAACATGAGAAGTCGCTGCATTCGCTTCAGTAACGTTCGTAAAACAATCCCGATGCCAGACTGACAGCAGCGAGAAGGCTCAAAGTAACGCATTGACGTTGCAAACCTCTGCGTCATTGCACTGATGATGACAGCATGAATCGTGACTGTCACCTGGGAAGCAACTCCAGACTCGATCGCCCGGCACGCGGTTGCGGGTTCACGTGACCGGATTCTGTTCAACTAATGCCCAGTCCACGTCAACGCCCAGGCCGGGGCGATCGGTCAGTGTGATTTCCGCACCCGAGATCACCAGCGGCTCCTTCACGATGCGAAACTCGTGATACTCCGGCCCCATAATGTCGCCGGGAAACTGTTCGATGTTCATGTTCTCACAGGCAACGACGAGGTGACACATCGCGGCCGAGGCAACATCCAGTTCGAGATTCGAACCGATACTGCACGCAATTCTGGACTCCGCTGCCAGATCAACGATCTCCTTTGACTTCCGAATGCCACCGTTCTTGCCTGGATAAACGCTGATGACGTCGCAGGCATCGTGACGCAGACACTCCCTCGCATGAGTCAGGTCGAAACAGATGTCATCAGCCATCACCAGCGGCTCGATCGAACTTCGGACTTTCGCCAGACCCGTGAAGTCGTTTCTGGGAGTCGGCTGCTCGAACAGAACGACTCCCACGTCACCTAACTCATTGGCCACTTCGATGGCGGTCTCCGCGTCGTAGCCACAATTGGCATCAATCACAATGTCATAGTCACTACCGATGGCATGACGGACCGCCCGGACGCGGCGAATGTCCTCTTCCGCACCGGTTCCAACTTTGACTTTGATCGTCGTGAATCCACGTGCCACGAGTTCGGCAGCACGAACGCCCGCTCGTTCTTCAGAATATGCTCCCATCGAAAATCGGCAACGGATCGACAGGGGCCGGATCGCTCCACCAAGCAGTTCGTAAACCGGCTTGCCGGCGTCCTTGCCCTGAATGTCCCAGCAGGCCATCTCGATCGCTGACTTCGCGAACCAGTTGTCCTTGGCCGAAGCATCCATCACGCCGTCGACTGCCGGAATGTCAAACGGGTCAACGCCGATCAACAACGGAGCGAAGACGCGGTCAACAATCGCCTGTGCTCCCCAGACTGTCTCACCACTCCACCTCGACATGACGGTTGCTTCTCCGACTCCATCAATATCTGCGTCCGTTTCGATTCGGACCAACAGGTACTGGGACACGTCGTGACGGCCGAGTGCTGAAACCATGCGGTATTCGGGTCGCAGCGGAATTCGAACGGGATGTGTTGTGATCTTCGTGATCTTCATGAAATACTCCAACAGAATTCGATACAGCGCAACTCACAGGCAGGAGAATGAACGATGGCAACCAACGCCGGAATCGCTCGCAGGAATCTTAATCCATTCTGGGGCGTCGAGTTGACAGGGTGGGGATACTATCTCAACCGAACCTGGCTCGACGTGCATGACGATCTGAACGCCACATCCCTGGTAATTGAAAACGAAAATCAACGGATCGCCATCGTCTCCGTCGACCTGATGGTAATCAGCGCTGAGTTCACTCGCATCGTCCGGCAGCAGATTCAAGAGGCCACCGGAATCCCTTCGCAAAGCATTCTGGTCAGCTGCACTCACACTCACAACGCGCCAGCTTCGGAAGGGCTGCGCGGCGTCGGAGAAGTTGATCCCCTTTACGAAGCCTGGGCCGCTCGACAGGCCGCGACTTCCGCCATTCTTGCGTGGCAGCACCGGGAAGCCGTCACCGTCTCGGCTGTAGCAACCAGGATCCCGGGAATCTCTTTCAACCGCACTCGGAACAATGGCCCGGTTGACGAAACGGCAACAGGATTAAGAGTCGACCGAATGGACCAGTCGCCGCTGGCCGTCGTCGTGGGATTTCAGGCACACCCGACTATTGCCACTGTCCTGCGACCTCGCAGCGTCAGCCGCGACGCTCCGGGACAGATCTGTGACGTCATCGAGCGGGAGCTTCCTGGCTGCACCGCGATCTACCTTCAGGGAGCGTGTGGAGACGTCAACTTTCTCCGCGAATATGCCACGCCCGAGCGTCACGAAGAACCCGGTAACGCCGTCGCTGATGCTGTTTTGAAGTCTCTTGAAAACGCTGAATCACTGGACACATCCATCATCAACGCCTGCGTCGGAACAGCGACGATCCCCACGCGACGCTGGACACCAGAAGAAATCGCAGGAGACCAGGAAGAGGCCCGACGGCGTCTCGAACACAAGGACGTTTCCGCGTGGCGGGAATCAATCGGTCGAGCCATGACCAACCGCCCTGACGACATGGTCGCCCGACACGGCGGAGACGAATGGAAAGCCGTTTCTGCCATGTGCCGGTTCAACGTCGAATGGACGGAACTCATGCAGCGGGACATGGACCACCGTCCCACAACTCTTTCGACGGAAGTTCAGGCTTTGCGAATTGGTGACTTCGGAATCGTCACCAACTCCAGCGAGTTCTTCACCACGCTGGCGATCGAAGTTCGAAGCCGCTCTCCGTTGCCATATCTTATTCTGTCATGCTATTCGAACGGTCGAATCGGCTACATGCCCGACGCGTACGATGTCGAACGTAAGACCTACGCTGCGTACCAGTCACCCAAGTACTGCAATCAGTTCCCCTTCACGAGCGAATCCGGACCGGCGCTGGTCGACGAGATGATCAAACAGCTTCATCATGCCTGTGACTGAGACTTCGGCTGACTGCCAGTCGATCATCCCACGGCAGACGCTCGCGAAAAAGTTCAGTCGTCCAGTTTTGGATACCAGAAGTCGAGACCGTCTGACCGGGTTGTTTGAGAAATCTCGCCCCAGAATTCGACATCAAAACCGATGTGAGCCCAGGCACATGTCGGAAAGTGATCGACGCCGCTGCCGAATTTCGACGCAAACATCCCGAAGCCAGGATTGTGGCCAACGATGACAACCCGCGCATAGACTTCCGAGATGCATCGGACGCTTGCCAGAATCGCCGCAAGTGTCGGCAGATAAAGGTCGTCAACCGGCACGATGTCGCCCGAGTAGCTACAGCCTTCGGCGACAAGTCGCGCGGTGCTGTAAGCCCGATTGGCCGTCGATGTCACGATCAGATCCGGGATCAGGTCACGCTCGGCCAGCACTTCGCCAGTTCGAATGGCTTCCCGGTTGCCTCGTTTATTCAGCGGGCGGTCAAAGTCCGCCACGCCGACCGGCTGATCCGATTTTCCATGTCGCAAAACGATGAGTGATTTCATCCGCTTTCGCATCCTTGTGTCGTGAGCGTCGTTACGGTTTCTGCCAGGGAACAGCGCCTTCGCGTTGCAACTGCTTGTGAAGTTCGACAGACAGCTCGTTGAAGATTCCCCGATTTTTCTGTGCGAGGTCCGTCGTCTCTTTAGGGTCGGTATCGAGGTTGTAGAGTTCCAGCGGCTCAAACGGGCTGTTCTGCAGGAGCTTCCAGGGGCCTCGGATCACCGCGTCAATCGTCTTGCCCTGGTATCGAGTGCCGCCTTCCCGACGCGTGAAGAACCAGTGGTCACGAAGTTTGTCCTGCTTTTTGCCGAGCAGTGTCGGCACGATACTGCGACCTTCGATGGGGTGATCAATCGTCGCTCCGGCGAATTCGCAGATCGTCGGGAACAGGTCCATCGTCATCGCCTGAAATGAAGTCGATGATCCTGCTTTGATCAACTCAGAACCGTACGACGCCGCACAGGTCGGAACCTTCAGTCCGCCCTGATAGACGCTTTGCTTCCCGTCGCGGAGTGGTCCGTTGTTCGCTCCGACCTCAATCTGGCCACCGTTGTCTGACGAGAACAGCACGATCGTTGGGCGGCCGCCGGCTTCCGTCCGCTGCTCAATCGTCGACAGCACTTTTCCGATGCCGTCATCCATGTGCTCGATCAGGGCCACGAGTGACGCTCGCTGATCGGTGATGCCGGATTCGCGGGCCTTGACCTTTGCGATCCACTCGGGCGGTGGCTGGATCGGCGTGTGCGGCGCGTTATAGGCGAGGTACATGAAGTACGGCTGGTCGGCTTCACGACTGGTCACGTAGTCGATGGCCCACTGCGTAAACAGATCGGTCGCGTGCCCTTTGGGATCGATCTCAGTCCGATCGTGGTACATATAGTTGATACCGTGCCGACGATGGTTGTAATAGTCGTCCATCATGTCGCCGAGGAATCCATGCAGATGATCGAATCCTCGATCCATCGGAGTGTTCGGCGAATCAAGTCCAAGGTGCCATTTGCCAATAATCGCCGTGTGATACCCCGCTGGTTTGAGCACCAGCGGCAGCAGCGTGGCGGACTCGCTGAGGTATCCCCAGTTGTTCTCGGCGTGAGTTCTGACAACGCCAGGAACTCCGACAAGAGCCTGATAGCGTCCGGTCAGCAGAGCCGCTCGCGTCGGGGAACACACCGGGCAGTTCGCGTAAAAGTTCGAAAACTTAATACCGCGTGCGGCGAGAGTGTCCAGGCTGGGAGACTTCAGATCGGGAGCCCCCATGTAGCGAAGATCACCGTATCCGAGGTCGTCGACGAGGATCATGACGATGTTCGGCCTGCCGTACTCGGCTGCGGATACCGACGACAACCGAACTGGAAACACCGCATCGCCGAGCAGGAACGTCAGGGCGGACAGGACAACGCACGAAGCCCGGCGCAGATATCTCATCACTTCATCTTTCCGTCTGGTCTTGATCAACGTTGTAACATCAGTCGAATTGTGCGGGCCGGAATGGTAGCTGACTCGGCGGTACGGTAAACCAGGCGGAAGGGATTCCCTGATCGATGAGTGTCCAGCGCTGTCGGGTAAGTGGCGATGCAGTGATGTTGCGTACGTCGGCGATTGCATATCCGTATGGCGCCGTCAGAATCTCCGCACTATGGGCGAGCGAGACACTATTCCAGATCCCACCTTTTTCGCGGGACGCAATGTCACCGTGATGGGGCTGGGTAGCTTTGGCGGCGGAACGGCGGCTGTCCGATTTCTTGCCGAACGAGGAGCCCGAGTGCTGGTTTCAGATCAACGCCCTCAAGCACAGCTCCTGGATTCTGTTTCAGAACTGAGTGATCTGCCGGAAGTCGACTGGAAACTCGGTGCTCAGGACTGGTCGCACTTTGCCGATGCAGATTTTGTCGTCGTCAATCCTGCCGTTCCGCCTCATCACCCGATCGTCCGGCGTTTGGAAGACGAAGGAGTTCGACTCACATCCGAAATGAACCTCTTCTGGCAGCTCAATCAAGGTCGAGTCATTGCGGTTACCGGCAGCAACGGCAAGTCGACAACCACCGCCCTGATTCACTCGATGATTCAGGCGTCCGGTCAGCGCTGCTGGCTCGGCGGAAACATTGGACGCAGCTTGTTGCCTCATCTGAATGAGATCGCAACCGACGACTGGGTCGTACTTGAACTCAGCAGCTTTCAACTGCACATGCTGAACCGAATCCAGGCTCGACCCGACATCGCCGTCATCACGAACTTTGCACCAAACCATCTCGACTGGCATGGAACACTTGATGAATATCGAGTCGCCAAGCAGTCCATTCTTCGCTGGCAAACCGCCGACGACTGGTGCGTCACCAACGGAGAAGATACCGACATATCAGAATGGCCGCACGCCGCAAGAGCGGTCCGCGTATTCGGTTCGCGGAACGTTGCTGCGAATGAGATTCAACATTCCGGTGAGGCCTGGCTCGACGAGTCCGGGCTCGCGAGAATCCGTATCAACGAGATCAGCGCCAACATCAGCGAGTTCCCAATCTGCGACTGGTGCTCACTGCGAGGTCGCCACAACGTCGCGAACGCTCTGTTGAGCGCAACGGCAGTCCGTCTTGCTGAAGTGAATCTCGACGGAATTCGACAGGGGCTGCAACAGTTCGAAGCCTTACCACACCGGCTGCAGTTCGTCGGTGAAGTCGCCGGTCGAAAGTTCTTCAACGACTCCATCTCGACAACGCCCGAGTCGACGATCGCAGCGATCGACTCGTTCGAGGAGCCCGTCGTGCTACTGGCCGGCGGCTATGACAAGAAAGTCGATCTGCGGGAGCTTGCACAGCGAATCGCCGGTCGAACGAAAGCGGTATCTCTGCTCGGACAGACCGCATCCGCATTGCGAGACTTCATCTCGGAGGACTATCCGTCGCTGCCATTGGCGGTGGGCAATGACCTGGCGAGTGCATTCGAGTGGGCAGTCGGGCAATCGTCCTCTGGAGACGTCATCCTGCTGTCGCCCGGCTGCGCGAGCTATGACTGGTTCAAGAGCTTCGTTGACCGGGGCGAGCAGTTCTGCCAACTGGTGCGGAATCGCGCCGGCGAGAGTTCAGCGCGATCTGCCGGCAACTCATGAACGTGTCATGAATCTCGCCCCAATTTCAGTGCTGCAGGGCATGTGAAGCGGAGCGACACTTAAAACAACGTTCCGGACGTCGCGTCGCCGCTTTGTCTGGGCAGTGACATGCCGATGTGTTCGAGTCCGATTGCCGTGATGATCCGACCGCGAGGCGTACGTTGAATCAGTCCGTGGCGAAGCAGGAATGGCTCGATTTCATCTTCGAGGGTGTCGATCGGCACGTTGATGCTGTGCCCGATGGCCTGCACTCCAGCAGGTCCGCCGGCAAAGATTCTCACCAGCGTCTCAAGGTACTTTCGATCCGGCCCTTCAAGGCCTAAGCGGTCAACTTCCTGCATGGCGAGAGCGTCTTCTGCCACCTGTTTCGTAATGACGCCCTGTGCTTTCACCGTCGCAAAATCCCGCACCCAACTCAACAGGTTGTTGGCGATTCGCGGTGTACCTCGTGCGCGAATCGCGAGTTCGTTCGCTGCGTCTTCGTCGATCTGTACTTTCATTTTCGCCGCATTGCGGCGGATGATCTCGGCTAGCTCATCCAGTTCGTAGTAATCCAGATGAAGACGATTCACAAAACGATCACGCAGCGGTGCCGTCAGCATGCCGCTACGAGTCGTCGCGCCGATCACGGTGAACGGTTCAATCTGCATGTTGATGGTGCGAGCGTTCATGCCATCGCCGAGCGTAATGTCGACGCGAAAGTCTTCCATCACTGGATAGATGAATTCCTCAACCGCCGGTGACATCCGGTGAATTTCGTCAATAAACAGGACGGAACCCTTGCCGGCATTCGTGATGTGCGGAAGCAAATCTTTCGGCGCCGAGAGCAGCGGACCGGAAGTAATCAGACACTCGGTCCCGAGTTCCCGCGGCAGCACTGTAGCGAACGTCGTCTTGCCCAGGCCTGGCGGACCATCAAGTAACAGGTGCCCCAACGGTTCACTCCGCATGCGAGCGGCATCAATCATGATCTGCAGGCGGTCTACGACTTTCCGTTGCCCAACGACGTCACATAACCGTTGAGGACGGAGCGTGTCGTCAAACGTGCTGTCGTTCAGGTCGAACGATGATCTGAACGGAGCGGGCTCATCGTCGTCATCGGAACTCTGAAACGTCTTTTCCCGTGCCATCCTGCGTGCCCGTTTCCGTCCAATCCGGTTTCCGACCCGATCAACTGCCGAGGGTTACTCGGATGCGTTGAGATCCACCATCACGTCGCCTGAATGTGCTTCTATGGTCCCTTCGAAGTGTCTCGCTTCCCCGATCGAGGCCATGGGAACGACAACAATTCCTTGCGTTCACCGTTCGTCTACGGAGCCTCTCTTGACTCGGTTTTCACCTTGTCGACATCCGTTTTCTGTGCTTTGAGTTTCTCTTGAAGACGCTTGATAAGATCCTCGTCCGGATGAGACTCTTCTTTGGCAATCGTTAACGCCTTCTCCCATGAGTTGGTGGCATCGGCTGTTTCTTTAATGGAGCTGTAACAGTCACCCAGGTGTTCCCAGATCGTGGCATCGCCGCCGCTCTCAAGGTCAGTCGCTTTTTTCAGCCAGGTAATGGCTTCCTTGACCTCGCCCAGTTTGAACAGAACCCAGCCCATGCTGTCGAGGTAGGCCGCGTTTTCCGGCTCGGCGGCGACCGCCTTTTCGATCATCTTTCGAGCTTTATCCAGGTTCTTCCCCTGGTCGGCATAGAGATATCCAAGGTCATTGTTGACGCCGATGTCATCAGGGTTTTCAACGAGAAACTTTTCGAGAATCTCTTCCCCACGTTTCAGGTCTTTGAGCTGAACATAGACAGCGGACAGACTGAACTTCGCCTGTCGCGTCAATGGCTCGGAATTGGGATACTTCGTGATAAACGCTTCAAACAGTTCGACAGCCTTTTCAAGTCGGCGCGCGTGGTAGTAGATCCAGGCTTCTCGAAACGTCAGCAGCGGATGCCCGCCAGGGACCAGCTTGTTGGCATCAGCGAGCGCTTCAAGTGCCGGATCGGTTTCCCCGGAAAGCTCCAGTGCCAGAGCCAGTCTCAGCAGGTTGTCCGGCCTCGAACCCTGCAACAGCGGCTTTTCGGCGGCTTCTTTGTAAATAGCAGCGGCCTCCGCGTAACGATCCTCTCGCATAAACAACTCGCCGAGCGTGCGATAAACAATCGAAGATTGTGCCGGATTCGCGGACAGTGTCAGACGATACAACTCGACGGCCTCGTCGAGTCGTTTAGCTCCCTCAAGAACTTCGGCGACGAGAAGCAGTTTAGCGAAATGTTCCGCGTGGGCTCCATCACTGGTCTGATCCCGGATGATCTTCAGGAACTGATCCTGAAGTTCCTTGTCCTTCTGCATGGATTCGAGTTCTGCCGTCAGTGGTTCGGGAAGAGGCCGCTGCTGCCAGCTCTGAACGTAAACTTTCGAGAGATTCTCCAGCAGTTCCGCTGCCTTCATCTGGCGACGATAAATTCGAGCCAGTCCCATAAACGCATCCGGAGAAGGGCCATCTTCCAGTGAAGCCTTGAAGATGACTTCTGCTTCTTCCAGACGGTCATTCGACACATAAGCTTCGGCGAGGAAGAACTTCAGGTCCCGATTGGCCGGGTCATTCTTCGCCAGTTCTTCGAGCCGCGTTGACAATGAATCTTCTTTGCCTGTTTTCGCAAGAATCTGCTGCAGCAGAGCGTACGGCGCCCGTCCTTGATTCAGTTTCGAGCCGAAAAATAAATCGATCTGCGCCAGCGACTTGTCGTACTCTTCCTTCTGAAAGTAGAGCTGTGCCAGTAGAAAATTGACGCCGCCGGGTTTACCACTCCGCTGCTCATTGGCTTTTTCCAGCGCGGCCAGAGCTCGATCACTGCGATTGGCTCTGAGCAGTACCTGGCCGATATTCTCAAATGAGGTGCTGCGGTGCTTTTGCAGCTCATCACGAGTTCGTTGATCGAGTCCGTACTTCTGCGGTTCGAGTAATGCAGACAGGACCACATCGTATGCGTCCGCGGCCTTCTCGATCTCACCCAGTCCGCTGTAGATGATTCCGAGGTCGCGATTAATCAGAACGGAAAAGCCGCTCATTGCCTGAAGTTTGGGCGACTGACGCGCCTGCTCCAGATATTTGATCGCCTGGTCAATTTGTCTGCCGCGGACCATTTCGACCCCCAGTTGCCGCAGTAACTGAAAATCGTCCGGGTCCAGTTTTACAGCATCGACGGCGTACTGAATGGCCTTCTCACCCTGATTAAGACGCAGCGCCATGTCGATCATCGACCGCAGGATCTCGACGCTGGACGGCGCGAGCTTCGAGGCCTGCTCATACGCCTTCAGTGCCTCATCAAACCTGTCCCGCTGCTCATGCAACCGCCCTGTCATGTACCAGGCTGCGGCGGTCGAACGTTGTTCCATCTCGATCGTTCGAGGATTGACCGGAACAAGCAAAGGTGCAGGGTCGTCCAGCATTTGCAGCTGATAGGGACGCCCTTCGAAAACCGATCTGGCCCCCGCCGCTTCATCAGCGACCAGCGTCATCTGCAAGGACAGGACCATCGAAAGAGCCATCGCGAAATCCTGCAGCCATCTGGCCATCACTCTCTCCTCGTTTAAAGCCGATCCTTCCGGGGCAGAACCCTCTGTCGCAGGCTTCAACGACCGTAGTCGTCAAAATGCGATTATGTGCAGAAGACTCTGTGAAATAACTGGGCTGGGTAGCTTAGCGATCAGCAAGGATCGCCACCAATACTCCTTCGAGATTCTCATTCGGCACTTGTTTTCCTCAGTTGGCGACTCAACAATCACAGTGGCTTAAGTTGTAGTGTTCTGGAGTGAAGACCGTTCACCGGGGCCTCGCCTGTCGCTTGCGTGAGTGGCGGTGACGGTTGGACGCCAGTTTTGGTTGGATAGCTTGTGCCCTGAACTGGCAAACCGGGTTCGTTTCCTCGATCCGCAAAAAACTCCAGGACCGAAGCATCGCTTCGCGGCGTTGTACGAATCTGTGTGAGGAAAGGCCGACATCATGACCACCGTCCTGATCGTCGACGATTCGGTTGTCGACCGGAAGCTGGCTGGCGGATGCTTGAAGAATTGTGACCTTGAAGTCGCCTTCGCCTGCGACGGTCGCGAAGCTCTCGAATTGATGGCCGACGAGCCGCCCGATCTTGTCGTCACGGATCTTCAGATGCCGGAAGTCGACGGCCTCGAACTCGTTAAGCAGATGCGCACGCTGCATCGAAGAATTCCTGTCATCCTGATGACAGCCCACGGGAACGAAGAAATCGCAGTTACCGCACTCAAATTGGGAGCATCCAGTTACGTTCCCAAGAAGAACCTGTCGCGAGACCTCAAAGATACGGTCCTCAGCATTCTGTCCATCGCATCGTCAGAACGTGCCGAGCAACTAATTCTCGAAAGTCTGACCAGTGTCAGAATGGAGTTCACACTGGGAAACGATATTGCGGCGTTACGACCGTTGATACTGATCATGCAAGGCCATATGCGGCAGCTGGCCGTCTGCGAAGAATCCGACCTCGTGCGTATCTCAACGGCACTTCAGGAAGCACTGATCAATGCCATCGAGCATGGCAATCTCGAACTGGACTCGGCTCTCCGGGAACTCAAGGACAACACCTATCAGGATCTAGGTGAGAAGCGCCGTCAGCAACAACCTTACGCCAGCCGAAAAACTTTCGTGACTGCCGAGTTCAACCAGCAGGGCTGCCGCTGGACGATTCGCGACGAAGGACGCGGGTTCGATCCGGACTCGCTGCCCGATCCGCGAGACCCCGCTAATCTGCAACGCGTCAGCGGTCGTGGCCTGCTGCTGATTCGGACTTTCATGGACGAGACCTCGTTTAACGATTCTGGTAGCGAGATCACGATGTTTCGCAAAAGGTCGCAGGACTGACGTCAGAACAAGGACCGCGACGTGCGACGTGATGCAGAACCGTGGTGGCGCTGTCCAACTACTCCGTCATTGATTCCAGAACTCTGGCGAACGCGCCGGATGCGCCATCATTGAACAGCACAAACCGCACGAGTTGTGGGAAATTGTTTTCCACAATGAAATCCCGGGTGACGTTCAACGCGATTTCAGCCGCAAGGTCCATTGGGTAGCCATACACTCCTGTGCTGATCGCCGGAAACGCGACGCTGTCGCAGCGGTGCTCGCGAGCCAGTTCCAGGCAGTCGCGATAGGCCGACTCAAGCAGCTGCGCCTCGTTCTGATCTCCACCGTTCCAGACCGGTCCGACCGCGTGAAAGACGTACTTCGCTTTCAGTCGACCACCGGTCGTCGCAACGGCACTGCCTGTGGGGCACCCGTCGGGATAAAGCGTTCGGGTTTCGTTCATCAGAGTCGGCCCGGCGGCTCGATTAATCGCCCCATCGACGCCGCCTCCGCCAGCCAGTTCAGAGTTCGCAGCATTGGCGATGGCATCGACATCCTGCTTTGTAATGTCTCCCTGACAAAGTTCGATGCGGCAGTTTCCGAACTGGACAAGCATGAGAGTTCTCCACGTTCAACGCAGCGACCGAATCACGGTCTGGAAACGAAGTCGACCGAGCGATTTCCACCGAACCGCGACTCGGGGAAGCAAGTGAAGCCAGCGACAGAGTATTGTGACCACGGATTACCCGGATAAGAATGGATCGACAACGATGTTCCAGGAAGCGACCTGCGCTACTTAATACTCGACGCAACCCAAACGACCAATATTCGTCAGAGATTCTGATTCGACGCAAAGCTAACTCTGACGTGAAGAACAGCAGACTTGGGCAACCGCGGAACACATGAGTTCAGACCGCGACCTGGACACAGCCGGGAATCTTTGGAAACTCGCTCCGAGTCTCGATCCACGGCTGGCGACAATTCACGCGCACCAGATAACGGATAACGAGACCGAAAATGAGACAATTGATTGTGGGATGTGGTTATCTGGGTCGTCGAGCGGCGGCGCTCTGGAAGGCGGAGGGCGATGACGTCTTCGTGCTGACTCGTTCCGAGCAGAACGCCACTGAGTTTCGAGATCTCGGACTGACGCCAATCCTTGGTGATGTCACCGAGCCCGCAACGCTGGACTCGCTGCCGGAGTGTGACACCGTACTTCACGCGGTTGGCTACGATCGATCAGCGGCTGCTTCGAAACGCGAGGTATACGTTGACGGGCTCGCGCACATTCTGGATCGGATGACTGGTCGATGCGGGCGGTTCATTCACATTTCCAGTACCAGCGTTTACGGGCAGCAGGCGGGTGAGTGGGTCGACGAGGATTCTCTCTGCGATCCTGCGACCGAAAGCGGAGAGATTTGCCTCGCGGCGGAGCGGCTGGTTCTGGATCCGGTCGAAGCTGAAGCATCGAGGACATGGCGGACTGTGCTGCGTCTATCCGGGATTTATGGGCCGCAACGTCTGCTGTCGCGCGTCGAAGCTTTACAGCAGGGACTGCCGTTACCGGGGCCTGCGGAGGCCTGGCTCAACCTGATTCACGTGGACGACGCCGCGCGCGCTGTCATTGCATGCGCCGCAGTTGAACAGCCTGACACCGTGTACCTGGTCAGCGATGATCGCCCGGTGCAGCGAGGTGATTATTATCGGTTGCTCGCTCAGCTGGTAAACGCGCCGGAGCCACGCTTCGATCAGGACGCCGTCGCGCGTCACACGCGAGGCATTAACAAACGGTGTCGCAATCGTCGGCTGCGTGACGAGCTGAGCATGACACTGCAGTTTCCCGATATCGATTCCGGGCTCGCCCACGCCGTGAACTCTTCCGCTAATGCACCGCCGCAATGAGCGAGCTGACGTTCGACGTTCAGAGCGCGAACTGCAGGCACTGTCCCCGCGATCGCTCCCCGTAGCGGATCGGTTCAGACCGAGACATTCATTGAAAGACCCGCTCCTCCGGCGCCACCGGCAGCGGCTACTGCCTGAGAGCCAGCCGCGTCGAGCGACAGATTGATATCACCGCCCTGAGCCAGTCCACCTGCCATTGCCAGACCCGCGAGAAACCCCGC
>JAQBWV010000006.1 GCA_027624335.1 Planctomycetota bacterium | reverse complement strand
CACAACCGACAATTGCGGCGGCCTGCGACCATCGAGCGTTGAACACTGGAATCACATCGACGAACCTGAAAACTCGGGCTAGAGTGAGCAGTGTTTACCTCCCGTCTAGTTTGGCTTCCGATGTGACCTTCGCGGACTTCCAGGCATCGACCGGTAAGGTGTAGTTGTAGTGACGATCAGGGACCATTTTGCGGGCCAGTCAGTGTTACAACTCGATCTGACCCCGATTTCACTTCGTGCGAACTGCGTCATCTCAGGTTAGACTGAGTTTCGCCGACATTAATCGACTTAGCGCGGACTCTGCTGCCAATCATCGCCCGCTATCCATTTCCACGATTCGCCCGACGATCCGATCATCGCCCATGAGCAACAGCATCACGGAGCTAATCCAGAACCTGACGGAGAGCGGACTCCTGTCGGATTCCGAGATCAGCGCGATCCAGGAATCGATTGGCTCCAGACCAGACATTACGTCCGCTGAGGGCTTTGCCCGCGAACTGGTTCGGCAGAATCATCTGACGAAACTTCAGGCAGCAGCGGTCCTCAAAGGCAAGACAAGAAACCTGGTCTTCGGTGAGTATGTCGTCCTCGAAAAAATCGGCACTGGAGGCATGGGGCAGGTCTTCAAGGCTCGCCATCGCCCCACGTCCAAACTTGTCGCGGTTAAAGTGCTGTCTGCCGACGCTGTTAAGAATCGTCGATTGATCGAGCGATTCAAGAAG
Source organism: Planctomycetota bacterium (assembly GCA_027624335.1). Taxonomy (GTDB): domain Bacteria; phylum Planctomycetota; class Planctomycetia; order Planctomycetales; family Planctomycetaceae; genus JABMPE01. The sequence goes on along the minus strand of JAQBWV010000006.1, from coordinate 65,501 downwards.
GAAGCCCGAGCGGTCGCGCGCCTCAAGCACCCCAACATTGTGCGAGCCTTTGAAGCCGGCAAGATCAACCGCATTCGCTACCTCGTCATGGAATATGTCGAGGGCGAGAACATGCTGGCTCGGGTCAAACGCAAAGGCCCACTGCCAGTTGACGAGTGCATCCGGTGTGTTCTTGAAGCGGCACGTGGTCTGGATTATGCCCACCAGAAGGGCATCGTTCATCGCGACATTAAACCGTCCAACCTCTTACGCGACAAAAAAACGGCGAGAGTCAAGGTGCTTGACATGGGGCTGGCGCGGGTCGACGAACCCGACGAAGACGAAGTTCGGCTGACGATGCCTGGGCAAATGCTGGGCACGGCGAGGTTCATGTCTCCCGAGCAGGTTGAAGACGCTCGCAAAGCTGACGTCCGCTCTGACGTCTACTCGCTGGGATGCACACTGTATTTTCTGTTGAGATCAAAAGCGCCCTACTCCGGAGAAACCGTCGCGCATACGTTGATGGCACACGTCAGTTCTCCGATTCCGGATCTCTGTCAGAAACGACCAGACACACCGAAATGGCTCGGAGACGTGTTCCAAAAGATGCTCGCCAAGAAACCGCGCGATCGATTCCAGACGATGAGCGAACTTGTCGAGACGATTCAGCATCACCTTGGGGAAGACCTTTCAAGACAGGAAGAAGGCGCGTTCGTTCTCGATGTCGTTGAAACCGAGGACGAGTACGCAGAACTGATCGCTGATCGAAGCGATGAAGGCTCGTCACTCGAACACCTCTTCAGTGACGACGAACGTGATCCTGCCGTCGACGAGTTTCACGATCCCGACGCTCCTGCCGGTGCACATCTTGTCGCCATTGCTGATCAGGTGGGTGAGGACGAAGTGACCACACAATTCGCCAACCGAAGCCAGCCGATGAAACTCGACGAAGAAGACCTCGATTTCGCGGCCATTGAAGGCGAAGACGACGGTCGAGAATCACAACGGATGCAGGGTTTTCCAGCGTCCGGTGCGGCGATGAATTCCGTGCAGGCATTTGACCTGAACGCTCCCGACGAGGAGATCGCAGTAGAATCCGAAGTCAGCAACGTTGCCGGCGAAGTGAACTCAACGCCTGCGAGTGAAGCATCCGGGGGGCTTTCGGACGACGATGGACCTACCGTAGACGGCGATTATCTGAAGAGAAAGATGGCTAATCGCGAACTGCGAGAACAGGCCGCGACACGACGTTTCCAACTGGCCGGGCTGGTTACCGGCGTCGTCATTGTGCTGGGAATTGTGGGCTACCTCGTCTTCGGCGGTGGCTAACATCCGGGCTTCGCGTTGTTCCGTTCCGCGGTCGCTACACGATTCACAACTACAATGTGAACCCCAATTTGACCAATTGATTTCGGATTGGTTGGTCCGACAACAACTGCCTGAACGCCACCACTGCCGTGCGATTCAGTCGGTGTCGCGGAATGATGAAATCGTAATGCTCGTCCTGCAGGGGTAAGAAACCAAGGTCGTACGAACTGGCTACCGTGTCGATCGCGACTCCCCAGTCAGCGCGGCCCTGTGTGACGGCGGTCGCCACCGCGTTATGCGACTTCGTCTGCACGTTGTAGCCAGGCGGTCGAGCAGCGGCGAGCAGTTGATCGATCAGAACTCGCGTTCCGCTGCCGGGATTTCGATTGATCATTGTGCAGGCAGCCTCACCGACGGCATGGCGGACGGCGTCGCCGGCAGACTTGCCTTCGAACCGCTCATCGCCACGGCGGAAGACCACGCCTTGTCGACGTCGGTATCCGAACACGAGTTCGAGGGATTCGGTCAGGAGGTGCCGATTGTAAGTTCCCGTCTTCGGATCCATGAGATGCACGCCGGCGATGTCACATTCGCCACGTCTGGCCGCCGTCGCGCCTCCCATGCTTCCGACATTCAGCAAGCGAGAACTGATTCCTCGCCGTCGCAATTCTCCGAGTAGAAAATCCAACCCGACACAGTGGCTGCCAATCACAACCAGATCCGCGGGTGCCAGTTCTCGTCCCAGTAGAGTCACTGCGACGGTCGCTCCCTCGTCCAGCATTTCGGTGTGCTGGTCAATAGTGATGAAGCCATCCGCGAGGCTGAAGGTCGTCACCGATCCCGATCCTTTGCCCATGGGCCAGGCAGTCAGCCCCGATTCGCTGCGGACCAGACTGACCAGAGAGAACTCTGTGCGACCGCGCTCCGAGTTCACGCGAATCGGCAGCGTCGCGTCGACCGTCTGTCGATCCTCAGGAGCCAGTCCGGCCATCTCACGCAGCACCGGCGCGACGAACTCGTGGAAAGTGAAGACTGCCGACGTGGGAAAACCCGGCAGCACGACAATTGGTCGGCCATCACTGACCGCAAGGCAGATCGGCTTGCCCGGTTTGAGAGCGACTCCGTGCGCGACAACGCCGGGATTTTTGAGTTCGCTGACCACCTGATAAGAAAGGTCCCCGGCACCTTTTGATGTCCCTCCGGAAAGAACAATCGCGTCGCAATCGCTGGCCTCGCGGATGATTTCACGCAGTCGGTTAACATCGTCCCGTACCGTCCCGAGGCGAACGGCTTCGCACCCCAGTTCCTCGACAGCGGCACTGAGAATCGCGGCATTGGAATCGTAAACGGATCCGACAGGCAACGAGTCACCCGGAACAACGATTTCGTTTCCGGTCGAGATAACGGCCACACGCGGTTTCTTCCAGACATCGACCGACGTCAGACCAAGAGCTGCCAGGACTCCGATTTCGCGTGACGTGAGTACCTGTCCAAATCGCAGTGCGGTCTCACCGCGTGCAATGTCCGTCCCAGCAAAACTGACGGCCTGCCCCGAGACCGCCGAATGGAAAACTCTTAACCGCGGCCAGTCACCTTTGGAATTGTGATCTTCGTCCAGCATCTCCGTGTGCTCGATCATGACCACCGCGTCCGCTCCGCGTGGCACCATTCCACCCGTCGCGATGGGAGTCGCCGTACCCGTTCGAACTTCGACCGTTGGCGCGAAGCCGGGCGAGAGCACTTCGGAATTCAACGTCAACTCAGCCGGCGATTCTTCCATCGCTCCCGCTGTGTCAGCGGCCTGAACGGCAAAACCGTCGACGTTGGAACGGTCGAACGCCGGAACGTCGATCTCTGAGATAACATCCACTGCGAGCACTCGACCGAGCGCCTCCACCAGTGAAACCGTCTCCCGGAAACGCGGTGCTGTGTCGAGGTGCTGCCGAAATCGGCTCGTGGCTTCGTCCCGGCTGATGACTTCCAGAAACTGCTTCTGCGAAACAGCGTCCCGCCATTCCTGAGAGTCTCTTGATTGCGGCATGCCTGACGAATCCTGCGTTGAAGAGTCGATGTGTGGCAATCTGAAGGACGACCTGTAATGTATGTCGGCGCTGCCGGTGCCCGGTCAGCCCAGGCCGCGACTGTAGCAAACCCGTGTCACTCGGGCGAAACATCCGGCAACTTCTCCCGTGTCGACTCCAGAACTCGGAAACGGATTTCATGAACTGGCTGTTGCTGTGCCGGATGCTCGGATTGCTGGGAATGCTCGTCGGCGGCTCCATGGTGTTCAGCCTGCCGTGGGCGTTCCCCGTGTTCGGAGAAACTGAGACATTTGAGGCTGAGGGCTTCCGCGGACTGCTCGCGTCGTTCTGCGTGTGCCTGTTGGTTGGAGGCTCGCTGTTCCTCGCGGGACGACGCGAGACGGGCACCGTGCTCCGAAAAGAGGCACTGGCAATCGTGGGACTTGGCTGGATCCTGTCCGGACTTCTGGGGAGTCTGCCGTTCCTGCTTTCCGGCGTACGACATCAACTGGGGGACGAGATTGTCCCGATCACCATTCCTGATGCCATTTTCGAATCGGTCTCCGGATTTACGACAACCGGAGCCTCCGTGCTCACCCACCTGGAAGCTCCGCCGATCGGAGCCGCCCCCGGCGAGTATCCGGAGAAACTGATTCCACGCTGCGTGATGTTCTGGAGATGTTTCACTCACTGGCTGGGCGGCATGGGAATTATTGTGCTGTTTGTCGCGGTTCTTGGTCAGCTGGGAGCCGGCGGCAAAGCGCTCATGCGTCGTGAAGTGCCCGGCCCGATTTCAGAGGCCGTACGACCGCGAGTCCGGGAAACGGCGCTCACGATGTGGGCGATTTACGTCGGACTGAGTGTGCTGCTGACAGCGCTGTTGTATCTCGAGGGCATGTCCGTTTACGACTCGCTGTGCCACACGTTCGGCACGATGGCGACTGGTGGGTTCAGTACATGGAATGCCAGCGTGGGGCATTTTCAAAGCCCGACGATCGAGTGGACGCTGATCGGCTTCATGCTGCTGGCCGGAACAAACTTCAATCTTTACTACATGGCGATTTCTCAACATCGCTCGACCGACAAGGGTTCGTGGCTTCGGTGGTTTGCACCGTTCTACCGGGATCCGGAATACCGGCTATACCTGTCGATACTGACGCTCGCCACTTTCCTGCTGGCGGTCAGGCTGTGGGGAGAACACCGGTACGACTCGCTGGGCGAGGTCATTCGGCACTCCGCGTTCATGTCCGTTTCCATCACGACCACGACTGGATTCGGAACCGAGGATTACGATCAGTGGAGCAGTTTCAGTCGGGCTCTGCTGCTGGGACTGATGTTTGTCGGAGGCTGCGCCGGCTCCACCGGTGGCGGTATCAAAGTGGTGAGATTTCTGCTGTTCGCCCGGATCCTGAAACTCGAAGCCGAACAGGCCTTCCGCCCGAACGTCGTGCGACCGTTGAGAATCGCGGGAGTAAATCTTGACAAGACACTCCGCCACGAAGTCATCGTCTACTTCAGCTTCATGTTGCTGATTTTTGTGGCCAGCTTCCTGATGCTGACAGCTATCGAACCCGGCGGACCGTGGCATCAGGCAGACGGCCACAACATCGAACTGATCGACTGTGCCAGCGCCATCGCGGCGACCTTGAACAACATCGGCCCCGGACTGGGAGCCGTCGGCCCGACGATGAACTATTCCATGTTTGCCCCGCAGAGCAAGCTGCTGCTGTCACTGCTGATGCTGGTCGGACGGCTCGAACTGTTCGCGATTCTGGTGCTGTTCGTGCCGTCCTTCTGGAGAACGCAATAGGCAGTCGTCGGGTCCCGTTGAAACTCCATTGCGTGCTGGCGAACTGTTGACGTCAGCAGCAGAGTGCGTGAAGCACAGCGAAACGCTTCAATATGAGCAGGCTCCAACCGCACTCCGGTGCGTTCCGCTCAGCTTCACGCACCCTGCGATATTCCCGGATTCTCAGTCGAAGCGGACTTCGAGATCGGCAATTGAGAACGGGCTCAGGTCGACTCGCAGGCTGTCGCCTTCGACTGGAATCTCTGTAATCGTCTTACCTCGAAAGTCGCGCAGTCGCGCTGCCGTTGGTGCTCGGAAGAGGTCAACATTGACGCTCTGGTACTGCCCTTCAGTCTCCTGAAGTCGCAATGCGAATCCGACTCCCGCAGGATGTTCCGTCTGAGTCAGTTCGACCGGGCGACGATTGTCGCTGACATGCTCGTCCGTGATGTCGCCGTCGAACGAGTCAACGATCAACGAGTCAACGGTTAATGGTTCGGACATCAGGCCCATCACTCGCGAAACCTGAACGCAGCGCGAATCGATGTGGTAGAACCAACCTGTCTGCCCGGCACGCGGTGGGCCGGTCTCTGTGCGGATGGGTACGACCGGCGTCAGAACATCGCGAGCGGCCTGTAACGGGAAATCCTGATCGACCGCAATCACGAATCGAAACTTCCGCTCCGCTTCGCCATCGACGACCAGCAGTGAGTCGATCATTCTCGGGCCGGTCTTGCGGTGGAATGGCAACCCCATCGGAAGGATCGTCGTGCGGGAATCTTCTGACGCGATTTCGATGAAGTCGAGCGTTTCGATTCTTTGCAGGTGTACCGGTTGAGCCGCTCCGCACACCGACTGTGACAGTGCTGCCGTTCCGTCGTTCCAGGCAAACCGCGAACCATAGAAGCAACCCCACGGATCTCCCTCGGGGCGTTTCTGGACGTCAACCAGTTCGAATTCCAGTTCTAGAAACGGTCGACCCCGCCAGACTCGAAACGTTTGTCGAAATCCGGAAAGCACTGCCTGATTCGACGGGTCGATGATCTCGCCGGATGTCACGATTTCGCCACACGACGGGCCGACACTGGTAACTTCGACATGCTGACAGCGCATCTCCGAATACCATGTCTTGTCCTCGATGGTCTCGTCGTCGTCGTTCTGGCGTTGAACGGTGATCTCGCGGGGAAATCGAAATGCCAGTTGCTGACTGAGCCGATTCGGGCTGCGACCGTGGCTTTTCAGACGCTGCAGTCCGCCCGTGACATCGCTGACGAAAACCTCGAAGTATTCATTCTGAAGTCGCAAGCCCTCGGCCAGAACGCTGCTGGACGGATCACGTGAGCTGTCACCGTCTGGAATCCAGGCGAAGCCTGCCGCCGGAATCTCCACCAGTGCCTGCCGCCTGGAACCGTCAAACTGCAATGCCTTAACCGGTCCCGCGACTGTCGGTCCCTGGCTGGCATCGCCGCCGGAGAAATCATCGAGGTCGACGACCACTCTTCTCGAAAAGGACAGCGTATTAATACACAGCCAGCCTGGCTGAGGATCTGCTCCATGCATGATGACTCGGCCCAACCGCTGCGCCGCTTTCACGCCGTACGCGCTCAGGATGTCCGCTGTCTCTGAAATGACCTTGCTCGCATCTTCAGTGCCGGACTCATAAACATCCGGTCCGGCCTTCTCAACGTCCGCCAGCAGGTGGGATGCCGACTGGTCGTCAACGGGTCGCCCCATGAGCGCATCCGCCATCCCCGACTGCCAGGCGGCGGTCTCGAACTGCGAGACACGCTGAACATGGTTGCGGAAACGAGTGATCGCGCAGGTCTCGCGTCTCGCGACCGCCTGAACGAAGAACGGAGAGAGATACTCCTTTGTGTCGTGCCCCCAACCGCCACTGTGGTCGTCAGTGTGCAAGAAGTATTCTTCAAACGTGACGAATCGTCCAAGTACCGGCGCGTACTTCTGAATTCTCCGCAAATCTGCGAAGAATGGGCACTTCGTTTCCGGCCAGCGAGCCAGAGCCAGAGCCGCCACCTGGTCCGATTCCATTGTCTCGGCCATCCGCTCTGGAAAACGCAACCACGTTGCTGCCGAGTCCGCTGCCAGAGGGATTCTGGAATAGGCATCGATCGAGCTGCTGTCGTAAGCTTCCCACCGCATTCGGCTCTGTTCGCGGTCCGGGTAGATCCCGTCGTCCAGTAGAAAATGCAGTCCCGCCTGAAACCCGAACTTCTGCAGCAGTTGAGGCAGCATGGGCGAGAGACCGTACCGACGCCGGCCCCACGTTGTCGGCTCCCGTTGGAAGATCTCTCGAAACGCCGCACGGCCACGCTGCAGATCAAGAATCGCTGACTCGATCGGAATCAGCGGTGCCGGCAGTTCCCGCAGGTCGCCACCAGCAATGTCCGCTCGTCCGGAATGCCAGGCCTCCTTCATCAGTTGCATTGTCTCCGGATGAGATTCCGCCATCTCCTGCGCGTCGAGCGCCCGCAACAGGTAATTGACCGGCGTCTCGGACTTGAGCAGTTGATCGAGCTCTGCACCCGCCATGTCCGGTGCCAGCAGACACAGATCGAGAAGGTAGCAGTCAACCGGAAAGAATCGTTCGCGGGCTTCCAGCAGAAGTTCGAAACACGCTCGCAACCGATCAGCCGCTGTCGTCTGGTCGCCCTCCACAGCCGCCTTAGCCGCAGCGACCACGGTCTTCTCGAAAAATACTTCGTCATAGCTACTGAAGTGGTGCATACGCCGAGACAGCAACTCCAGCCAGATCCAGCACAGTCCCAGCGCATGGAAATCGGCGACCACCTCGGTATCGATGACCACCTCGGCACTGATGTCGTCTGCTGCTCTGGAATCGAGCACCTCAGACCCGCCTGGAGATTCAGCAGGCTCGCCCGTGCTGTCTTCGGTTTCGAAAGCAGGCGCTGGGGACTCGTCCGCGCCCTGACTTTCCAGAGGAGCCAGCGCGATGGACGTCATCTCGTCCCGCTCGTGCAAACCGGACACCACGACAGCGCCCTCATCACGGGCACGATTCACCCATCCTGAAGGCAACTGATCGTCGCACGCCGTCGGCACGAAAATCAGTGAGCCGTTGAGGTCAGTCGTCGGCTCGTCAGCCCGATGCCAGCCCGGCATCAGACCGCTCGCAGCGAGTAGCCGGGGATGGAACGCCACAGCAAAGGCGTTCAAAAGGCTCTCTGATGGCTTGTCACCAAGCTCTGTCGGAAAATCTTCCAGACTATGACTGGGGATCAGAATCACAACCTGCTGGTACGACATCGATGTTCATCCAACGCCAGGTTCGCACGAATTTGCCACGATTCAGGTCCGTCGGCATCAGTAAAGTCGAGACTCCTCAAAAGTCGCGACCAGACGATGGACGACTGAATCCAAGGGGATTTGAGCCGTTGTGCAAGTTGCTCTGCAACTGACCCGGCAAATGAGCGCCCGAATTCATGAAATTCGACTCACGAGGATGTATCACAGCCAGCCTGACGAATACCCGCTCGAGTCATGACACTGCACACGGCGATCTATCTCGACACGACCAGACTATCCACACTTTCGTCCATGAATGGCGTTTCAGGTCCGATGCATTTTCTTCCGGAGAAACTGCTGCCGACTAAAAAGTCGTCACACTCAATGAAGACACAACCTGTTTCGCCGAAATGAGTTAATGGTGTCGCATCTGCTGCTGTGACGTATTTTTGAAAAATTCTCCAACTTTGCGGAACTATTCTGCAAGGGAACCCGTCCCAGTACCTCGTTACGTCTGGAGCACGCGTTCCGCCCTGGGGCAACCTGCTCTGCCGACACGCGTCGCTTGAACTGTTTTCTATCGGTTTCTTCCGCCCATTGACGCCGTTTCGCAGCAACGGTTCCTGAAAACATTTTTCACTCGGAGGAGACTCGCCGAGTCGCATGTGAATTTCTGACTGTCCTGATTTGTCTCGTAGCTCATGGAATCAGCCAGCCATACAGGCGTCAGAATCGACAAACATTGTCCGGTTTCTTTATTGTGGACGACTGCTAAACTCCTGCGGTGGCGTTAGTTCGGTAAACTCTGCTAATCACATTTCTTGTCGCGTCGCCGTCTGATGTCGACTTCGCATTCGCAACACCTTAGTACCTTGGTGTTGCAGATCGTGAAGTGGTCAACGAAAGCATTTCACTCAGAGAATTCTCTCTGATCAACACCAGGTCCTGGTGATTATCGACTGGCAACCTTGAGGGAGTATTCCATCATGGCAGAGAACAGGGCAGTCTGGGGAATCGATATTGGGCAGGCCGGGCTGAAAGCCATCCGCCTGAAATACGCGGCTCAGGCCGAGCAGGTTCTGGCCGTCGCGTATGACTACATTCCGCATCCGAAGATTCTCAGTCAGCCGGATGCAATTCCGCGCGAGCTGATCAAGCAGGCTCTGGAAACATTCCTGTCGCGTAACGACGTCGCTGGCGATCTCGTAGCCATCAGCCTTCCGGGCCACTCGGCACTGGCTCGCTTCATCCAGTTGCCGCCGGTCGAGAGCAGCAAAGTTGCGGACGTCGTCAAGTACGAAGCGCGTCAGCAGATCCCGTTCGCTCTGGAAGACGTGATCTGGGACTTCCAGACACTCGGCGGCGGCGTCGAGGAAAGCGGTTTCATGCTGGGGGCAGAAGTCGGTCTGTTCGCCATGAAGACCGAGCAGGTTTACGAAGCCTTGCGTCCCTTCATTGAAGCGAAGGTCGAGGTCGAGGTCGTCCAGATCGCTCCTCTGGCGCTGTACAACTTTCATTGCTATGACACGCTGGGCATCCGCCGTGAGTCCGAAGACGAGTTCGTCGCCCCGGAACAGCACACGATCATTCTCGACATGGGAACAGACAACACCACGCTGATGGTGACGAACGGCGAAAAGATTTGGATTCGAAACGTTCCTGTCGGAGGCAACCACTTTACTCGCGCATTGACGAAGGAAATGAAACTGACCTTTGCCAAGGCCGAGCATCTCAAGTGCAACGCGACCAAGTCTCCGGACCCCAGAGCCGTCTTCCAGGCACTGCGGCCGGTGTTCAATGACTACGTCTCAGAGATTCAGCGGTCGATAGGATATTTCTCAAGCGTCAATCGTGATGCGAAGATCGAGAAGATCATCGGGATCGGAAATGGATTCAAACTGGCGGGACTCCAGAAGTTTCTGCAGCAAAATCTGCAATACGACGTCGAACGAGTGGAAACGTTTGATGCCGTTGTCGGTGACACCGTTCTGAACGCTCCTGTCTTCCAGGAAAACATCATGACGTTCGCTGTGCCCTATGGACTGGCACTGCAAACGCTGAAGCTCACAAAACTTCGGACAACCCTGTTGCCGAAGGAAATTGCGGTCGCCCGAAAGATTCGTCGGAAGAAACCCTGGGCAGTCGCCACTGCCGCGACGATCCTTGTCGGTTTGGCGACGTCCGTCGCGGGCTTTGCCAACGCAGCGTCCAAGGTCAGTAAAGAACGGTTTGGCGAGGCAGAAAGCGCTGCGGAGTCCTTCAAGAGTGCATTAGGCAGCGGACAGAGCGCGTACGATGGTGCCGGAGGAACTCACAAAGCACTTGTTGAGAAAGGCGACCATCTGGTCAGCTACCTTGACCGTCGTGAACTCTGGGCTGAGCTTTTCCGAGCTATCGACGAAGCTCTACCAAGACCGGTCGGCCTGCAACTGGATGAGGAAGACCTGACTAAGATTCCGCGGATTAACGTCCGCAGTGTGACGGCCCAACGCTACGCGGATCTCAAAACCTGGTTCGATGGCCTGCGCGAGCAGGACAAAAACTTCCTGACTGAAGGTGAAAAAGCTGCTGGCCCGACAGGCGAGGGTTACGTCCTCACGCTGATGTGTGAGCACTACTACTCACCGGAAAATCGACTTGGCGGCGGCGTGATCTTTGTCCGTGACACGCTTGTGGAGAATCTGCGGAAACCGTTCATTCAACAAAAGAACAATTTCACGGGGCCCGTGCCCGTGTCGATTCTTGGAATCTCGCACCCAGTGATTACGGATCATCCGCCATCGTCAAAAGTTGATTGGTACCCAAACGGACTACCAAAGACTGGTGATAGTCCAGTACGAAGTTTTACTCCTGGAATTCCTGGACTCCCGGCACCGGTGAATCCGGGAGTCGGTGTGAATCCTCAGGACCAGCAACCTAAACTGGTTGACCGGACAACTTTCACGCTGCAGTTCACGTGGAAACCAACGTTGGTTAAGGATCGAGTCTTCCCGGAAACAGCAGAGGCTGTTTCGTCGGGGAGCACTCCGACGGATGGCCTTGAAACCGGGACGGGGGAAATCGGCACCCAACCGGCGACAGGCACACCTCCGGGAACTGGAGGACTTCCGCCAGTTCCAGGGGCCGTCGCGCCGGGCGTAGTTCCACAAGGTAGCGCCCCACCTGGAGCAGCTCCTTCGCTGGAGTAATAACAACAACGATCCTGAAGTACAGACGGCTTGCAACAGCGACACATCTCCTTACATCGAAGAGGCCTGGCCATGGATAAGCTACAGCCAATTATCAAGCATCACTTCTGGATTGTGTTTTTCGTTGCGCTCATTCTGCCACCGATCGCGTGGTGGATGACGTCCAGCGAACTCGCTGCCGAGATCGACGAGCGGACTTCGTCGCTCGACGGAACGTTCGACAAGATTGCCAGCGGACAGAATGCTCCGAACGAGGATTGGGCTGCTGGAGTCAACCAGCTGATTTCCATTAGAACGGAAGCCAATCGACTTGCATTGGACCGGCTGTGGACTGCACAGAACGACTTGATGCAATGGCCACCCAACGTTGCCAACTGGATGAATGACTGCCCGTATCGAGGCGAAGTTGAAGACGCTCGAATTAAGCAGATCCTTCCTGATCTCTATCGTGAGGATTACGAACGCGAAGTCAGACGAGTCTGGCTGATTCCCGAGCCAATCGACGACGGCAAAACTCGAGTCGACGCAGGACTCAAGCAGAAGGTTGTGTTCCCGTATGAGCAAATGCCGCGAACGGCTGCAGCAAAGTGGACCGTGTTGCCGCCTACCTGGAAGGAAATCTGGAATGCACAGGAAGACCTGTGGCTCCTGAGTGAGATCCTTGGCTCGGTCCGCGAGGCCAATAAAAGCACCTCTTCAATTACCGACTCATACGTAAAGCAAATTCTTCAAGTGCAGCTGTTCGGTGGAAAACGCGCAGCGGCTCCCGCCGCTGGTGGGACCGCTGCACCCGACTCACCTTACGCCAGCTCCGGCATGATGGGTCCGCGTCGCGGCCCGGCAGGAGCAACAACACTTTCGAAACCCGCGGAATTTTCGATTTCTGAAGAATTCGAAGTTGCGACCACCGGCGGCGCTACAAATTATCCTGGTACGGACGGCGACAGCAGTTCAGCAGCCACTGGCGATCCACAGAGCGACGAAGTTCGCTACATCCAGTCAGAGGAAGCGTATCGAACACGAGGCTTCAAGTTGAAGGTCGCGGTTCACCAGATGCACGTTCCCAATTTGATTCGACAACTGCTGAATACACAGTATCCGATTGAGATCATTCGGTTTCAGCAGTCTGCTCTGAACCCTGAAGAACCGGGTAAACCGACCGGAAGTTCGGCGTTTCCGGGACGGAACGCCATGGCAGGATATCCAGGTGGCTCCCCTACAGCTGACTTCACTGGTTCTACTGAAAGCAGTTCGACTGACGAAACTTTCACGTCGAGCGGCGAAAACTTCTCTCTCGACGGTGGATCCAGTGGCACCGACGGTCTGGCTGGCAAGAGCTACACCGTGCCTGCAATCGCCAACGTTCAGGCCTCACTTCAGGACCGCGACCTTGTTGAACTTGTCGTTGTCGGGGAAATCTACATCTATAATCCGCCAGCGGTGAATGAGTCTGAAATGGCTTCGGCAATGCCGGTCGAGGCAACGAGTGACGTTTCAGGGACTGGAGAAATCGCTGCAGATTCGGCAGCGCAGCCAAGCGTCGAGGGGCCCGCTGCCACAGAGAATCCAGTAGCTCAACCAGCCGTACCGTTAATCGAAGGAGTTCCGACAAGTTTGCCTGGCACTCAGCCGGGAGCAGGCCCGGCGACAGCGGGTCCAGACGATACGGCTCTCAAAGCGGATGACAGCACACCGGCGACGGACAGCACTTTACCAACCGAAGCGGCTCCTCCCACAACGACAGGCCAGGGCACGACGCCGGCTTCGCCCAACGACAATTAGCAGACGCGATCATTCACAGACGTTGCAGGCCGGTGCCGGCTTGCGGCTTTAATGACAACCTCGGCGCGAGACAACGCAGGATTCCGTTCGCCCTCAAAGCAACGAAAAAGGAGCAAGCCATGAGTAGTTCCGGCTCAAAACCAGGCTTTAAAGATTTGGCCATCGAACACGGCGAGAAGTTCATTCTTGGACTGGTCGGTCTGTTCGTGCTGATCTGTATCGGTACTACAAAATGGTCGACCTACGAAAGGATGCCCGAGGAGTTTTCACAGAAGATCGACGCCGGCAAAGCTGAGTTTGCAAAGTCCACCTGGCCGGACACAGAAAAGGTAACGTTTGAGGCGCGCGATCCCGGAGACGAAGTTGCTCGACTGCTTGAAGGACTTCCTCCCAGTCTTACTTATGAATACTCCGTCAAATGGGTCCACCGGATCACGAAGGCCAGAGAAAAAGTTTTCGAGCCTGAGTACCTGCCGATTGAAGAACTTGTCGCCGACGCCGGTCGCATCCTGATTGAATTGCTCCCTGAGCAGGCATTGACTCCGGGCTCTTCCGGCGTCGGCGTCGCACTGGCAACAAACACTGGAGTTGATGGCCCGCCAGGCGGGAATGATAAGTCAACCAATGTGGAGCGTCCGCGAGTGGAAGGTCCACGAGTGGAAGGACCGCGACGTGGTGCACCAGGGACGGAAAACCCCGGCGGCTCATCGTCGGGAGAGGGTAGCGCATCATCAGGTTCGTACGTCGACTCGACAATGACCAATGGAGATTCAAGCAGTTACGGTACGGCAAAGCGAAATGTGGAAGCCCGCGGTACTCGTTTTGTGGCCGTTCGTGGAATCTTTCCGATGAAGCAGCAGGTCGACAAAATGTTGAGCGCGTTGCATCTCGACACCGCGATGGAAGCGTACTTACAAGTAAGGTTCTGGGACTTTGAACTCCAGCGTCAGACTGCCGTCGCTGGCAGCAATCCGTGGACTGGCGAATGGGAAGCTGTCGACATTGATGTTGCCGTGAAATTGCTCAAGCGAATCGAATTTGACGTCGACGTTGTGGACGAACAATTTCGCGACGCTGTTTTCACCATGCCTTTGCCGTTCCGCGTAACGGGAAGCTGGTCAACTTCGGCCGGCCCCAACGGAATCCTTGCCTCTCATCCTCAGATCAAACGACTGCTCAGCGAGAAAGAACGTGAGGAACAGGAAGCTCGTGCAAAGGCCATGCTGCGAGCCGCCGAGAAGAACAAGAAGATCAAAGAGAGTGGGGGCGGCGGCGGTTTTAAGGGAGTGCAGGTTGACACGCGCAGCATGCGTGGCTCCATGATGGGCGATTCGACGAGCATGACAGACTACAACACCTCGTACAACGAGGTGATGCTTGAAGGAAACCCGGACTACACCAGCGAGTCTTCTGCATACCCTGGTCGATCATCCATGGGACGAATGGACGTCGTCGCGACACCAGAGTTGTTGATGTTTCGATTTCTGGATTTCAGTGTCGTCCCAGGGAATGCATACCGTTACAAGGTGAGACTCAAACTGCTTAATCCGAACTTCGACCGTGACCCTGGTGAACTACGGGACTTCGCCTCGCGCGAAGGCAAGTACAGATTCACACCATGGTCCCCAATCAGTACGGCAGCCCTGGTCGAGGACGAGGACGAGGTCTACGTCGCCAAAGTCGACGATCGACGCGCGGTGTCAATGGACGCTTATCAGTGGATGAGCGAAACCGGAAGCTACGTACATGGCCCCTTCGAAGGTCTCGATCGAGCTGACCGAATCGCCAGTTGGACCCGCGAAGTCAAAAGCAGACGACGTGGCGGGGACACGGAAATACAGGGAGGAGTCACGACAAACGTGCTGCGTCCGTCTGACGGCACGTTTATGGAAGAGCAGCTTGATTTTGTGACGCCCAACACACTGGTTGACTATACGCGAGACACGCTGTTGAATCCGGAGGATCACCCAGACCTTGAGCTGGCGACGAAGAAAATCCCGAATGCGCTTCAGAAGGTAGTGCTTGCTAACCGTTTTGGAGATTTGGTTCAGCTCGGCACTGTCAGTCAGGAAACAGCATACGAACGAGCCAAGAGCCGAATGGCACTACAGGATGAGCTGTGGGCACATTTGAAGGCTAATTCAGTTGCAGCAGGTTCTGTTGGTGACATCAGCGAGTTACTGGGATCCGGAAGTCCCTATGGTGACCCGTCCATGATGACGGAGATGATGGGACAGGGAGGCGGCAACCCTCGCCGACGTAGTGCACTGAAGAAAACTTCTCAAATGATGAACGGTGAGAGCGGCGCCGGCAGTCCGTAACAGAGCTGCTGACGTCTCAATGCTGACGTCTCAATGCTGACTTATCTTTCTGAGACAGCTTCAGCAGTCACTACAATTCGACGAATCTCTGCGGCGAGGAAAAACGACCCGGCGATGCAGATCATGCCGTCCTGCGGACAAATCCGAAGGGCAGCCTGCCATGCGTCAGCTGGGTCCTTTTGTATGTGGGCAGGACGATTCGTGACCGCTGCAGCGATCTCCGCCAGAGTATCCACTGAAAGACCACGAAGGTTGCTTTCATATTTGCTGAGAATGATCGCGTCGAATCCGGGAAACAGTCGTCGACAGAGTCCAGCGACATCCTTGTCCTGACTCGTTCCGAAAATCAGCACACGCTTTCCAACGACGGGCACATCCTGCAGCGTTTCGACGAGCGCTCCAGCAGAGATCCAGTTGTGAGCCGCATCCACGATCACTGTGGGGTTCTCACGCAACTTTTCAATTCGAACTGGCGAAGTTGCAACACGCAGCCCTTTCACGATCGCCTCTTCCGGAATCATCCAGCCCCGTTTCTGAAGCTGCCGCACCGTGGCGTTGGCGACAGCTGCATTACGCAGCTGATGCCGGCTGAAGCCGAACACTTGCGGGGAAGACTCGCAGCTGAAGACGCCGACATCCGGCAACGTTGAGTCCGAGCCGATTATTTCCAGCGGTGCCTTGAGGCATCCTGCGACTTCGGAAATTACGGCTGCCGCTTCCCGGTTCTCAACTCCACTGACAACCGGAACATTCGGCTTGATGATCCCAGCTTTCTCTCCCGCAATCTCACTCAGTCGCGTTCCCAGAATGTGCGTGTGATCCCGACTGATTGTCGTGATGACAGAAACTTCTGGCCGACAGATATTTGTCGAATCCAGTCGCCCTCCGAGACCGACTTCCAGCACAGCTATATCGACATTCGACTCGGCGAACCATAACCAGGCCAATGCGGTTGTCAGTTCGAAAAAAGTGGGACTATGCCCTTCGTCGGACGCATCGATTTCCTGCGAGACTGTCGCCAGTCGACTCAGGAGCGTCGTCATCGCAGGCTCAGAGATCTCCTGTCCGGAAATCCGAATTCGTTCCTCAAATCGGTCAATGTGAGGTGACGTAAACAGTCCAACGGTGTAGCCGGCCGCCTGAAGCACCGAATCGATTAATGCGGCCGTTGATCCCTTTCCCTTAGTGCCGGCAATATGCACTACCGGTACACGCTCCTGAGGGTTGCCCAACCGAGCCAGCAGGTTTCGCATTCTTTCCAGCTTGAAATCAGAAGCTGTCAACGATGACGAAACGCGTTCGTAGTCGATGCGGCCGTACAACCACGCGATCGCCTCGTCACGACAGGTTATCTGCACGGATGTCAAACCTCGATCAATTTGTTATTGCTTCAACGACGTCACGCTGCCACGTTGCTTGAAACAGGTTAATCGCGATGGTTTATCCAATCGGACGACTGTTCTGTTGGCGAAGCAGCGAAGTCAGTATAGAAATGAGTGCGGTGTCTTAATCGTTCGCCACAAAACAACACAGAGGACCAGGATTCGAACGTCGTCAATGTTCCCCACGGATCTGCTCCTTCGCAGTTCATTCAAATCACAACTCAAGTGTGTCATTCGGAGAATAATCTTGCAGAATCCGTCGCGGAAGGGGCTGGAGACTTTACTGCAGCGTGCTCGCGACGGAGATTCCGATGCGCGCAACGAATTGTTCGACACCTGTCGTGCTTACGTTCGATTTCTTGCCCGCTCACACGTCGAAAGCTGGATACAGGCAAAGGTCGACTCGTCTGATCTCGTACAGCAGACGCTGATGGAAGCTCACCAGGCGTTTCCCAATTTCAATGGAAATACTGAAGGAGAGTGGATCGCCTGGCTGAAACAGATTCTGAAACATAACGCCACCGATTTCGTAAGACGGTTCGGCGCGGCGAAGCGTCGAGCCACTCTGGAAGTCGCAATTGCCACAGGAAGCGACTCCACCTGTTTCCGAGCCGCGGCTGAACCATCCTCAGGCGGCGAAACTCCCAGTCAGATTATGATTCGCCGTGAAGACGAGCTACTCATCTCGGAAGCCCTGGCGGCGCTGCCCAGAGATTACCAGGAGGTGATCGTCCTGCGGAATCTTCAGCGGCTCCCGTTTGACGAAATCGCCGATCGGATGGGCCGCTCTCGACCAGCGACTCAGATGCTCTGGATGCGAGCGCTCAAGAAGCTTCAGGCTCACATGAAAGTTGAATCCGAGCAGTAATGCGTTGTCTCAGATTTCTGGAAATCTCTACACATGCGTTGGCGAATTCTCGTTCTACCGATTGCCGCAGGGCTGATTTCCCTCATGGTGTGGCACAAGCTTTCGCAGTTGCATTCACGCAGCAACGTCAGAGCTATCGAGCAGGCGACGTTCGGCCACGCTCCTGGTTTCGAAGCGCTCGACAAAGACAACTCGATCACGCGTTTGAAGACATATCAGGGCAGGCATGACCTGCTGGTCGTCTTTTTCGATGGAGAGCAGGGCGCAGCATCTGACGAGGTGTTACAGCATCTCAAGCGGCACTCGGCAGACCTCGCGAAGGCCGACTTTCACGTGATCGCTGTCAGCTCGGCCCTGCCCCAGCAGAACCGTCTGACAGACTTTCCGTCGAGGTTCCATTTACTGACGGACCCACCGCCAATCTGGAAGATCCACCGCGAGTGGGGTTGTTTCGACGAACAGAACGACCTTCCTGTGCAGGCCGTGTTCCATATCGACCGGGCGGGCAATGTTCTCATAGAACGAGGCATGCCCGTTCCGATGAACAATTCGGACAGACAGATTGATGTACTACTCGGAGCGTTTCACGGCAGCAGCATAAACTAATAGCCGATTCCGACTATCATTCATCACTGCCTGACCCGAAAAGTCGCCAGGCGTAGTACAGGAACTGCATCAGCGTCTGCAGCACTCCGGCAACATAAGTCCAGGCTGCCGCATTGAGCACACTTCGAACAGCAGCGGCCCCCTCTCCGTCAACAATGCGGTACTCCGTCAAGAGCGCCTTCGCTCGGTTGCTGGCGTCAAATTCGACGGGAAGATTGATCACCTGGAACAACAGCACGCCGCCAAACGCTGCCAGTCCAATCAGTACCAGCTCTGGTGAGTTCAACAATGCTCCGGCGATCATCATGATCAGAAAGATCGTTGGTCCGAATGTTGCGGCCGGCACTGCCGCATTTCGAACGATCAGTGGGATGTACCCTTTTGCGTGCTGAATCGCGTGGCCAGCTTCGTGGGCGGCGATGCCGACAGCGGTCGCCGTGCGTGTGTGATAGACCTCGTGACTCAGACGAAGAACCCGGTGAGACGGGTCGTAGTGGTCACTCAGAAATCCATGTGCTTCCTCGATCGCGACATGCTGAAGACCTGCCCGATCGAGCAGATGACGCGCCGCAGCAGCGCCAGTCAGACGAGCATCAACCTGCATGCCCCGCTGATATCTGGACTTCACCATGCCCTGAGCAACGAGCATCAGCAACATCGCCGGAGCAATAAACACAAAGTACATCGGATCGAAGAAAATCATCGTGAACACCTCACAGGGCCAGCGAAATCTGTCATCTACTTCACGTTTAGTTCAATTTGCCGGGCGACTGATGACCGGAGACGGGGACATCCGTAAAACTCCATCACGCCGAAAACCTTACGGCAACAGTTGTCATCAGATCTACGTCGAGATTTCCAGTCTCGTCGGAAAAACTGGCCGACTGTCCCTGGATCAACCGAGCACCTGCTTCCATGCTGCGCCAATAAACCGTGGTATATCCGATGCGATCATTCCTGGTTGTGACATTTCGTTGGCGGCGAGATCGCCAGCCAGACCATGCAGATAGACCGCAAGCGTCGTCATCTCAAAGGGATCTCCGCCGCTGGCAAGAAGTGCCGCAGTTAAGCCACAGAGTACATCCCCCGACCCTCCGGTCGCCATGCCTGAGTTGCCGGTCGAGTTGACGTAAACCCGTTCACCGTCCGACACGACTGTTCCGGGGCCTTTCAATACAAGAATTACCTGATTCGCCGCCGCGAACGTTTTCGCGACTTCTGTCCGTCGCAATTCGATTTCCGAACTCGTCAGCCCGGTCAATCTCGCGAACTCGCCCGGATGCGGTGTGAGAATTCGGTGCCCCGAATGCTGGTGACTTTCCCAGTTCCCATTCCGAAAATCAGACGCCAGTACATTCAATCCATCCGCATCGACAACAAGCGGACATGACAAGTCTGCGAATACGCGGCGAACGACCGCTGCCACGTCGACCGACGTCCCCAGTCCCGGGCCAATAGCCACGGAATCTTTCCCGGCTGTGATCTGAGAGATTTGGTCGAGCGCTGCGATATCAAGCTGCCCATCTTCCCCCTCAGACAACCCAATGGTGAGATAGCCAGGTTCGTACCCGGCAATAATCGACTGAATTTCCGCCGGACACGCGACGGAGACCAGCCCCGCCCCGCCCCGCAGAGCCGCGACGCCTGCCAGGCAGGCCGCACCGCTCATTCCACGACTTCCCGCGATGATCAAGACTCTCCCGAAAGTTCCCTTATGTCCGTCTGGTGGTCGAGGCGGCAACGGGGGCACCTTCGAAGGATGCTCTGCGGGCATGATCGGTGACTCCAAAACGGTCTAGGGGCATTCAGAGGCTGGCAATATACTCCGCAATTGTCCAACCGTCATTCAGTATGCAGCCTCGCACCAATCCGCTTTTCTGGTTTTGCGGTCGGAGATCGACCGGCTGCGCAGCAGGTTGCTACATGGTCAGACCTCGACATCAATTCGGTTTAGCCGCCGTGATCATGATCATGCTTTCATCCGTCTCTGGATGCCTGCTTGACACTCGTTTTGTAAAAATGCCGGAACTGATGCCGCGACATCCAGCTTTGGAACACCGTGCTGCCGAATACCACGATCCGTTTCCTGACGAATCCATCGGCCCCAGCACAGGTACGCGGCCACTTGGGTACACGCAGCAACGTCCAGAAGCACGCCGCGCCGCAGATTTGCGAGGCATCCATCTGCTTGATCCATCAGATCGCCTCCCGTCGACCTCCACCACTCCGGAAAGAAAGCGCTTCAGCCAGGTTGTCAGTCCTTAAAGAGTCGGACTGACATCACCTTCCCAATTGAGGCGCAGTTCCAGAAGCTGAGGGCCCGCCTGATCTACCGGGAATCACAGAGCGCACCTGCCGCAGAGTGCAACGCTTTTCAAACTGCACATTGTGCGTAACATTCGAAACGTCGACGGTGCCACGTGATAGATTCACTGGTCCGGAACGGCTTCGATTCCGAATTCATGCTTTGCCCCGGATTCGCCCTTCATGAAGACGTCCACGCTGATTCTGCGCAGCCTGATGCACTACTGGCGAATTCACGTCGCGGTACTGCTGGGCGTTATTGCCGGCACTGCTGTCATCAGCGGAGCACTCGTCGTTGGAGATTCTGTCCGAGAGAGCCTCAAGGCCATGAGTCTTGACCGACTTGGGGGAGTGGACCTCGCGTTACACTCACCGCGTTTCTTTCGTGAAACAATGGCCGAAGTTCTGGTCGCGAACTCGGAATTCGTAAGAAACTGCAGCCACGTTGCACCGGCCCTGATCATGGATGCCTCTTTGGTCCGAGAAGCCAACGATGGCTCGATCACCGACCGAGCTGGCGGGATTCGTGTTTACGGAGTCGATGAGCGATTCGCAGCAATGAGCGAGTTCGATGAGTCCTCAACGCCGGTCGACGACGGACTTGTTCTGAGCGATCGAGTCGCCCGACAGCTCAATGCGAAGATCGGCGACGAGTTGACGCTCTGGGTCGAAATGCCCGCGACGATTCCACGGGAAAGTCTGCTCGGCGGCATTGAAGAACAGGACACTCAGAGCATTCCGCTCACGGTTTCGTACATCTTTCCGGAAACTTCGGGCACTGGACGATTTGACCTGAGTCCGAGTCAGCAATTGCCACTGACCGTGTTTATGTCACTCGACACCCTGCAGGAAGCCGTCGGTCTGCACTCTGTTCGTCGCTCTCGGGATTTCCCTGAAGGAAAAACAGCACGTGTGAATGCGATGTTTGCTCAAGTTGTTTCCCTGCATCGTCCCGATTCGCCCGACGCGATCAAAATTGCGAGCGATGCGACCAGCCAGCTGGGACAATCAATTTCTCTGGAAGACCTCAGCCTGCGGATCGTTGAAAACGAACGAGGTTATTTGGCGCTCGAAAGCGAGCAGATGATCCTTGAAGACGCGTTCGCCAGCGCGGCACAACGTAGCGCGAAGCAGGCGGCATGGACTGTGTCCCGCAACATGGTTTACCTGGTCAACGAGTTGAGTAACCTCACACATCCAGACCTATATTCAGCCTATTCGATCATCGCTGGCGTCGATCCCGTCGAAGTCGTCCAACCCCCGTTCGGACCACTCCTGACAGGCGACACACCGACATCTCTCAACACCGACGAGATCGTTCTCGATGACTGGCTCGCAACCGACTTGAAGGCTCAAGTCGGTGATTCAATCCAGATCAAGTATCACCAGGTCGGCTCACACGGTGAACTGCCTGAGGAAGTCATTGTCCTGAAAGTGCGAGCGATCGTGCCACTTGATGGCTCCGTCACGGCCAGCGATCGAGGTCTCACGCCGGAAGTCAAAGGGATTACGGACGCGCGGACATTCAATAACTGGAAGCAACCATTCCCAATGGATCTTGATCGACCAACAGATCGCGACGACGCGTACTGGGAAGAATACCGGGCACTGCCTAAAGCGTTTGTATCGCTGGAACTGGCCGAGTCGCTGTGGACAAGCCGCTTCGGAAGTTTGACTTCCATCCGCGTTGCCCCGACTGCGTCAGAGAACGCCGCCACGCCAGACAACGCGAAGCTGGATGAATCACGAGACCAGTTCACGACGAGCTTCCTGAAACAGCTTTCTCCTGAACAAACCGGCCTGACGTTTCAACCTGTCAAATACAACGGAATCAAAGCCGCCAGTGGTACGACTGACTTCACAGGTCTCTTCGTTGGCTTCAGCTTTTTCGTCATCGCTTCGGCAACGATTCTGATCAGCCTGCTGTTTCGGCTGGGAGTTGAACGTCGCACGTCCAGCATTGGATTGCTCCACGCCGTCGGTTTTGATCTTCGTCAGGTGCAGCGACTTATTCTCAAAGAGGGTCTGGCCGTCGCCTGTCTGGGAGGCGTTATCGGGTCCGTCTGTGCCGTTGGTTATGCTGAGTTAATGGTCTTTGCTCTGAAGGATCCCGCCTGGTGGGGCGGCGCCATTGGGACGCGGTTCCTGTACGTGTTCGTGAAACCTGTCAGCCTGCTGGCCGGGTTCGCTGTCTCGATTTTCGTCGCCTGGCTCGCACTCCACTTCGCTCTGCGAGGTCTGCGGAAAATCTCAGCTCGCCAGCTGTTGGCGGGAGACTCCGACCTCGCAATGACGGATGACTCACAGCGTTTCTATGCCGCACGAAGGTCTCGATGGGCCAGAATCGGAGCCCTGATTTCGCTGGCGGTGCTGATTGCCGGTCTCGTCGGAGCCGTTCCGCCGAGTGAAGCGTTCTCGGGACTCTCCTGGCAGATGGTTGCCTTTTTCGTCGTCGGCATTATCAGTCTCACGTCAGCCATGTTTCAGCTTTCCGCCTGGTTGGCTGGCGACCGTCGCTCGGCAGTGCGAGGTTCCGGTGCAATTGGAGCCTCGCTCCTCGGATTTCGAAATGCGGCCAGGCATCGTTCACGAAGCGTACTCTCGACCGGCCTGATTGCCTCAGCCACATTTGTCATCGTCGCCGTCGCTGCCGGACAACGCAACCCGTCCGTCGAAGTACCCGACTTCAAGTCCGGCAACGGAGGATTCTCGCTGGTCGCGGAATCCAGTGCTCCGCTGTTGGATTCTTTAAGTACTCCTGAAGGTCGCACGAAACTGGGTTTCACGCCACAGGCTGATTCACCAGAGGCCCGACTGCTGGGCCAGATTCAGACTTATTCATTTCGTGTACGACCCGGCGAGAACGCCAGCTGTCTGAACCTCTATCAGACGACACTACCGACAATACTTGGCGTGCCGGATGACCTGATTGAGCGTGGCGGCTTCCGCTTTGTCGATCAGCGGAAAGAAGACTATTGGAAGCTGCTGACAACACCTCGCGACGACGGTCGTGTTCCGATTCTTGGCGACATGAACACCTTGATGTTCAGCCTTCACAAGGCACCAGGAAACTTCATTCCCGTCCCCGACTCAAACACCGAGCTGGTTGTGTCTGGAATGCTGGATGGCAGCGTCCTGCAGGGAGTGCTGCTGATGTCTGACTCGAATTTCCGCAGACTGTTTCCGAAGCAGTCGGGCTTTCGTTACTTCCTGATCGGAGCCAACCAGAACCGCATTGACAATGGCAGTCACTTCTCAGACGACGAGGTCGATCAGCTGACGAGTCTCCTTGAAAGTAACCTCACGCCTTACGGCTTCGATGCAGAACGAGTGTCCGATCGCATTGCCGCGTTTCTTGTCGTTCAGAACACGTACCTGTCGACGTTTCAGTCTCTGGGTGGGCTCGGCCTTCTGCTGGGAACGCTCGGCCTGGCAACCGTCATGTTGAGAAACGTCGTTGAACGTCGTGCGGAACTGGCACTCCTGCGAGCTGTCGGATTTCGGGCGAGCGGCATTTCGGTCATGGTGCTTGCTGAGAACGCCCTGCTACTCGTGTGGGGACTGGCTTCGGGAACGGTTTGTGCTTTAGTGGCGATGCTGCCTCACCTGTTGAGTATTGGAGCGGAAACGCCGTGGACTAACGGTGGCATGCTGCTGCTGACAGTCTTTGTCGTCGGAATGCTGTCCTCGCTGCTTGCTGTGCGGGAAGCTTCTCGAACAGCCATCGTCAGCGCGTTGCGTGGCGAGTAACCTTACCGTCGAACGCTCCCACAGGGGCACCACCCACTCGCCACACCTCGGCCCAGCAACCAACATTCATGCCGCAACTCGACCGTGAAGAATACATCGAGCAAGCGTACTTCTGGGAAACCTTCGTAACCCGCATGCGCGAAGGTATCCCGGCACAGGATATTATCACCCAGATTCAGGATGAGATTCTTTCTACAACAAAACTCCCAATGGCCCTCGACTTCCTGGCCGGTGAGATTCGTCATAGCGGGCGTCTCAGCGATGGTATGGCTCGGATGTCGCACTACTTCACGCCATTTCAATCATTTCTGATGACGAAGGCTGAGGACGAAACAACCAGATTCGACCTGCTGATCGCCTTACAGATTCTTAAGGCCGAGGCCGCATTTCGTGCCAGCGACAAACTTAGTCCGCAAGGACTGTTCATTTTTCAGTTCGAATGTATCGCCAGAAACCGCCTGGGTTACGATTATGGGATGCAGGCCATCGCCGCCGATCCGTCGTTTGACTCAACGTGGCGCGACTGGATCCTGTGGCTCCGCAAGCAACTTGGTGCCACAGAGTTTTGCGAGTTTCTCTATCTTCGCTCTGATTTTGCCGTCGACGAGAAACGTCGAGCACTGGGCGACCCGGAATGGCAACCTCCGCACTCCATGCTGTTCGGTGTCCGCGAAGGCCGTATTGCAAAGGCCAACCGCGGTAAAGATCCGCTTTACATGTTCGCGGCTCTGGAGCGTCAACTGGGCTATCCGGAGATTCCTCGGCCCACAAAGAAAAACGAGGAAATGGTCTTTCATCCATTGGTCGAACAGCGTTTCACACTACTGGAAAAACGCCTCGCCATCATGGAGCAGGAACTCAAAGGCGGCATCGACCTGACCGAGTTCTACAAGAAACCCGAGGACCACTCTTCCCAGAGCTGATCCAGAAACACAAGCCAGCCTCTACTTCGCGCATCCACGAGTTATACACCAAGGGCAACGCCGCGTTCCGTTTTTGCGAGCGGCGGACGTCAGTCTGCTTCCACACTGAAGTACGTTGAGCATGCAGCGCAACGTGCTTTTCGCGAAATCGCCCCAGCCAACCTCGAGACGGATGTCAGATCGCCAGCTTATTCTGACGACTTGCTGCTGCCGCCAGATCCACTGTCGCTGCTCGTCTTCGAAGAACTGTCGCCGGACCTGGATGAAGCGTCACTCGACTTGCTGGACGATTCGCCGGCTTTCTTGTCAGCCTCAGCGCCTTTGGTGTACGACGAACTGCGGTAGTCAGTCTGGTAGAACCCGGAACCTTTGAAAATGATGCCGGCACCGGGGCCGATCATTCGCCTGGCTTTCAGTTTCCCGCACTCAGGACACTTGCGGATCGGTTTCGCCGTGATGGACTGAAACTCTTCCCACTGGTGTTCGCAGACGGTGCACTTGTAATCGTAGGTTGGCATGGATTGTCTCGACAGATTTCTATTGGGTGTCGCCGGGATTTCCTGGGGCCAGAACAGGTTCAGTATTCGAGTTGGCCTGAAGTCAGAGACGATGAAGTTACACTCCACTCACCATAATTCCTGCAAGCGAGTCCGATTATTGTTCACTCGCTGAGCTGCTCTCTTCAGGTAGTGCACAGGCAACGAGAACTTTGGCCGGCCGAATCACCCGGTCGTGAAGGATGTATCCTCGCTCAAGTTCCTGAAGTACCGTCATGGGCGGGTGCTCATTGGTCGGAATCTGCTGCAATGCTTCGTGCAGGTTAGGATCAAACGTCTCGCCGACGGCGGAAATTTGTTTTGCGGAGTGACTGGTGAAAACCTGATCAAACTGGGCGACAATCATCTGCAGTCCCTGGATCAAGTCCTCCAATCTGCCGGTCTGTTCCGCAGCCTGAATCGTTCGCGCAACATTGTCCAGTGCCGGAAGCAGGTCTCGAATCAACGGCAGGCTGGCGTAACGAGCCGACAGCTCCGCCTCACGCTGAACGCGACGACGATAATTTTCCAGCTCCGCGTGAGCACGCTTCATCTGTTCGAAATACTGATCACGCTCCGCCTGGAGCGTCGCCAGTTCGGTTGATCCGGAACCTGACGCTGCAGAAGCGCTGTCCGGTCGAACTGAGTTTTCCGACTCAGTACCTGAGATGGCTTCAGTCGCCTCAGCCATTGCTTCAGCGGTCACATCCAGAACGGAGTCTAAGTTCTCGTCTGCGTTGTTCGAGGCTCCGACGGAATTGGCATCGTCGCTCATCGAATTCCCTCCAGGAACAGGTCAGGCTCTGCCTGACGGACATGTGGTTAATGCCTGCATCGACGCAGACAATTTGATTTTCAGTTGAGTCCGTTAATCCAGTTCGTCCGCTGGGACGAACCATTCCTTCAACTTATCGAAGAACGAAGAGCGATGCGGGCTGACGGTGGCATGCTCGAGTTCTGCGAGATCCCGCAGTAGTGATTCCTGCTCGGCATCGATCTTCTTTGGTACTTCAAGGATGACTCGCAGGAGCAGATCACCTGCGCGACCTCCGCGAGGATCGGGCATGCCGCCACCACGAATGCGAATGGTCTCGCCCGGCTGGGTTCCAGGATAAATATGATGCTGCGTCTTACCTTCAAGACACGGAATTTCGATGTCCGCCCCAAGCACCGCCTGTGTGTAGGAGATTGGCACTTCGCAAATCAGATCCGGCCCGTCTCGATGGAACAGTGTGTGTTCTCTGACGACAATTTCGACGTAAAGATCACCTCGCGGCCCCCCCTGTGTTCCAGCTTCCCCCTCACTGGACAGTCGCAAAGTCATCCCAGTGTCTACTCCGGCCGGAACTTTGACATCCAGCTTCACGGTTTCCGGCACTTTGCC
Source organism: Planctomycetota bacterium (assembly GCA_027624335.1). Classification (GTDB taxonomy): domain Bacteria; phylum Planctomycetota; class Planctomycetia; order Planctomycetales; family Planctomycetaceae; genus JABMPE01. The sequence goes on along the minus strand of JAQBWV010000006.1, from coordinate 38,096 downwards.
GGCACCGCTGCAGTCCGAGCACTTGTCACGGATGACCTTGCCTTCACCTTTGCAGGCCGGGCATGTCGTCTGCACGCGAAAGAAACCCTGCGACTGCACGACCTGGCCGTGACCGCCGCAATAGTCACAGGAATCGGCAGAGCTGCCTGGCTTTGCACCGGAACCAGTACACGTTTGACAGGTCTCGCGTCGTCGAATTTCGACCGTCTTTTCACATCCTTTGGCCGCTTCCAGAAGATCGATTTCCAGCCGAGTCTTCAGGCTGTCTCCCTGAGTCGGTCGGCGTCCACCTCCACGTCGTCGACCGCCACCGCCCATCCCGAAGCCTTCGAACAGATCGCCAAAAACTTCGAAGATATCGTTAATGTCGTTGAAACCGCCGCCGCCGCCACGACCGCCAGCCGCACCCTGAACGCCCTTGTGTCCGAAACGGTTGTAGCGAGCGCGTTTCTCGTCGTTGCCGAGAACTTCGTAGGATTCAGCCGCTTCCTTGAATTTCTCGACAGCCTCTTCATCGCCCTGATTTCTATCCGGGTGATACTTCAGCGCAAGTTTCTTATATGCCTTCTTAATCTCGTCGCTGCCCGCGTCGCGAGAAACTCCCAGCACTTCGTAATAGTCGCGTTTGGTCGCCATCATGGTTTCCTGTCTCAAGCGACAGATCTTCGTGCAGAAGGGATCTTGCCAGGCCCCTTGGCAGGCCGTGGCCTACTGGAAAACAACCGGCCGCCGACTCGCGTGGCGGGTCGACGGCCGGATAGAAAATCAATCGCCGAGCCCAGGTGGCTCATTGTCATCCCGTCGATACTATCGTACCGAACCTTCGACTCTGGCTTTTTTACTCTTGCCATCCAATGCATCAGTGCGTGTGACGCAGACAGAAGTTGTCAGCATCAAAGCAGCGATCGACGCAGCATTCTTCAGAGCACTGGTCACGACCTTGGCCGGATCGATGATTCCCGCTTTGAACATGTCGACGTACTCGCCTGTGTTGGCGTTATAGCCGACATTCACCTTCTGCTGTTTGACTTCGTCGGCAATGACAGAACCGTCCTCACCGCAGTTGTTAGCGATCTGACGAATCGGGCCTTCGAGGGCTCTCGCCACAATCTGAACACCAATGAGCTCGTCGCCTTTTGCCTTAACGGCATTGACTGCTTCGATAGCTCGCAGCAAAGCCACCCCGCCACCTGGCAGGATACCTTCTTCCACGGAAGCTCGCGTTGCGTGCAAAGCGTCTTCCATACGAGCTTTCGTCTGTTTCATTTCGGATTCGGTGGCTGCACCGACCGAGATGATGGCGACTCCGCCAGTGATCTTCGCGAGTCGTTCCTGGAACTTCTCACGATCGTAATCGCTGTCAGTGCCTTCGATGTGATTGCGAATCTGCTGAACTCGCTTGTCGATTTCTTCCTGGTTGCCAGCACCATCAATAATGGTACACGCGTCTTTGGAGACTTCGATCTTCGCTGCTGAACCAAGCTGAGCAATCTGCACGCTTTCGAGCTGAATTCCGAGGTCTTCGGAGATCAGCGTTCCACCAGTGACAATCGCCATATCGTGAAGCATCGCCTTGCGACGATCGCCAAAGCCAGGAGCTTTAACAGCACAAACAGGAAGCACGCCTCGCAGCTTGTTGACAACCAGAGCCGTCAGAGCTTCGCCATCGACGTCTTCAGCGACAATCAGCAGCGGTCGCCCTGTCTGAGCAACCTGCTCCAGCACGGGGACGAGTTGCTGAAGGTTCGAAATCTTCTTCTCATGCAACAGAATGAGGGCATTCTCAAGAACAGCCGTCATGTTGCTGGAGTCGGTGATGAAGTACGGAGAGATGAAACCCTTGTCAAACTGCATCCCCTCAGCGAGAGTCAGCTCCGTCTGGCTGGTCTTGCCTTCCTCAACGGTGATTACTCCATCGCGGCCGACGCTTTCCATGGCGTCTGCGATGAGCTGACCGACTTCATTATCGTTGTTGGCCGAAATCGCTCCGACCTGCTTGATCTCTTCTTTATCGGTAACCGGCTTAGCCATAGCACGCAGGAATTCGAGGGCAGCATCCACCGCCTTCTCGATTCCACGGCGAACGATCATTGGGTTAGCACCAAGAGTGATGCCCCGCAGACCTTCGTTGTAAATCGAACGAGCCAGGACCGTTGCTGTTGTTGTTCCATCGCCAGCGACATCGCTGGTCTTGGACGCAACTTCGTTAACCAGCTTGGCACCCATGTTCTCAAATGGATCTTCCAGTTCGACTTCTTTACTCACAGTCACGCCGTCCTTGGTGACCTGTGGGTTGCCGAAACTCTTGTCGATGATGACGTTGCGACCCGTGGGGCCCATTGTCACGGCGACGACGTCAGCGAGCGTCTTCACGCCCTTCTGCATCTTAAGCCGAGCCCGATCGTCAAACAGCAGTTGCTTGGGCACGATAAACTCCTCAGTTGAGGGATGAAATCAGGTGGAAAGTCAAGAATGGGTATTGAGAGCGACTGCGAACAACCGCTCTGCTGCACTGCGATTAACCGAGCTTGGCCAGGATATCGCTTTCGCGAAGAATCTTGACATCGACACCATCAACTTCGATGTCTGTTCCGCCGTATTTGCCGAACAGAACTTCGTCGCCAACAACAACGCTGACAGCACAGCGGTCGCCACTCTCAAGCAGACGGCCAGGGCCAACTGCAGTGACAGTTCCACGCTGTGGTTTCTCACGAGCGGCATCCGGAAGAACGATTCCACCAGCAGTGGTTTCTTCGGCGTCCAGCGGCTTAACAACAACGCGATCATCAAGAGGTTTCAGTGCCATAGTTTTATAACTCCTTTTGTGTGCAATTCAGCTCTGGAGCTGAGTTAAATCTTTGCGATTGATAACGACTGAAAGTTGATGGCAGGCCGAAACACTGCCAGGTCAAGCAGGAATGCGAATAGCCAGCCCTCACTTACATCATGCCAGGCATTCCACCCATTCCTCCGCCCATGCCGCCCATGCCACCCATGCCACCCATGCCCATGTCGTCATGGTGGTGGTCGTGGTGATCGTCTTCCTCTTCCTTCGGCTCTTCGACAATGATGCACTCAGTCGTCAGCAGCAGGCCAGCGACACTCGCTGCGTTCTGAAGTGCTGAGCGAACGACTTTGGTTGGATCGACGACGCCGAATTCAATCATGTCGCCATATCGATCGTTAAGAGCGTCGTAGCCGTGTGTCTTCTCTTTGGACTTCGCGACACGACTTGCAACAACAGCGCCGTCGATGCCGGCGTTCTCGGCGATCGTTCGGATCGGCAGACTGAGTACGCTCCTGACAATTTCGACGCCGTACACTTCGTCGCCTTTTGCATCGACCTTATCGAGAGCTTTGGCACAACGAACCAGAGCGACTCCACCACCAGGAACGACTCCTTCTTCAATGGCTGCCCGAGTTGCGGCCAGAGCATCGTCGAACAGATCCTTGCGCTCTTTCATTTCAGTTTCGGTAGCAGCTCCGACTTTGATTTCAGCAACACCGCCAGCCAGTTTCGCAAGTCGCTCCTGGAGCTTTTCAACGTCGTATTCGCTGTCCGTAACTTCGATCTCAGACCGAATCTGATCACAACGTCCGCTGATTGCGTCTTTCGAACCAGCGCCTTTGACGACCGTTGTGTTCTCAGCGTCGACGATGATTTTCCTCGCATTGCCGAGGTCTGCCAGTTCAACATTTTCCAGCTTGATGCCAAGATCTTTGAAGATTGCCTTGCCGCCAGTAAGAATCGCGAGGTCTTCGAGCATCGCTTTACGGCGATCGCCGTAACCTGGTGCCTTGACGGCGCAGATCTTAAGGATGCCGCGGAGTTTGTTCACAACCAGAGTTGCCAGGGCTTCACCTTCGATATCTTCCGCGATAATGAGCAGCGGTGCTCCTGCTTTGGAGACTTTCTCCAGCAGCGGAACCAAATCCTTAACGCTCGAAATCTTTTCTTCGAAGATCAGGATATGGCAATTCTCCAGTTCAACTCGCTGTGAGTCTTCATCAGTCACGAAGTGTGGCGACAGATAGCCACGCTCGAACTGCATGCCTTCAACAAGGCTGACTTCCGTCGTGACCTGACGTCCTTCGTCGACGGTGATGACGCCATCGGCTCCCACCTTCTTAAAAGCGTCCGCCAGGACGTCGCCGATTTCCGGATCATTGTTGCCAGCGATTGAAGCAACAGTCTTAACCTGCTTCCGATCACTCGCGCTGACGGGCGTCGACTGTTTCTTCAACTGCTCAACGACGGCATCAACGGCCTTCATGATTCCACGTTGCAAAGCCATCGGAGCGTGTCCGGAAGCAATGTACTTCAGGCCTTCCCGATAGATCCCTGCGGCAAGAATCGTTGCGGTCGTCGTTCCGTCTCCAGCAACATCGTTCGTCTTCGAGGCGACTTCTTTCACAAGCTGGGCACCCATATTTTCATACGGGTCTTCCAGTTCAATGTCCTCAGCAACAGTCACCCCGTCCTTGGTGACTTTGGGAGCACCCCAGCCTTTGTCCAGGACAGCGTTCCGACCGCGTGGTCCGAGCGTGCTACTGACGGCTCGGGAAAGCTTGGAAACGCCTTCGAGAAGGCTCTTCCGCGCTTCGTCGTCGAAGGTCAACAGTTTTGACACGGTTACTCCTCAATCCAATAGAGGGCCAAATTAAATAACAGGACGCTGGCCGAGGTCGAATTTCGCCTGAGCGTCTTCCTGCATCGTTTTCTGTCTGGAATCCAGCACGGCTGCCATTACTGTCTGGCAACCAGCGCAGACTCGGTTGGATTCAGTCTTCTCGCAAGCCGTGTGCCAGTTCGGCACAACATCGGGTAAGTGGCTTTCTATAAACCATTTACGGAATTTAACTCTGATTCGGGGTGAACACTTTGACCTGCCAACGTGGCAGAGACGTCACGTGCCAGGATCGCGTTGTCAGACGAAGGATGGGTTCTCCGGCATGATGAACCGAACTCGAAACAGCCGCCGCCAATGGTGTGTGGCTACTGCCTGGTTCAGGACCGTCGCTGAATCGGGCGGCTGTCTTCCATTTACTGCCTTGTGTTGGCCGACTTCTTGTTTCTGCCCGTTTTCGAAGTGTCAGTTTCTTCAGATCCGGCCACTTTCCTCCGATTGCGACCCTGGTGCTCGCGCGCTTCGAGTTCAGTCTGAGCCCCTTTGTCGCCCTGCTCCGCCATCCAGCCTGCAAGCTGCTGTTTCAACTCCGCTTTCACGGCAGCGAGTTTCGGATCCCTGGCAAGGTTATTCCATTCAAGCACATCCTGCGTGACATCGTAAAGCTCTTCAGCAGGACGATGTTCGTAGCGGTGTACTTTCCCGGCAGCATCAGCGTCACCTGCCTCGGCCCTTTTCTGCCACGAAACGAAAGACTCGGATTTCACGCACGCGTTTTGAAACTTGACTTCAGGTGTGAGATTGACGATGTACTTGTACTTGTCAGATCGGACAGACCGAATCCCGAAATGGTCCGAGCCGTTAATGATCCCACGCGTGGTCATCAACCCGAACACGAAATCCTTATGACGAGTTGCTTCGCCGGTGAGCACTGGCAGAAAGCTGCGTCCGTCAAGAACTTGCGGGACGTCCAGACCGGCTGCATCGAGAAACGTCGGAAGTACGTCGACGTACTCGACCATCGCGTGTGCCGTTTCTCCTGGTTGTATCCGCCCCGGCCAGCGAGCAATCAGAGCGCTTTGCAGCCCCGAGTCGTAACACGTCCATTTGGCGAAGGGGAAACTCGAACCCTGCTCGCTGACGACGACGACCAGCGTGTTGTCTGCAAGGCCGTATTTGTCGAGCAGCTTCAGACATTCTCCGACCTGCCAGTCGTAGTAAGTGACCTCGGCGAGATACTTCACAAACTCGGCACGAGTCTCTGGCGTATCGACAAAGTTTGCCGGCAAAGTGATTCTGTCAACGTCGTACTGCGACGGATCACCTTTGGTGTACGGAGTGTGAGGCTCGTTTGAGCACGCAAACAGGCAGAACGGAGTCCTGGCCTCACTGCTTTCGCTGAACAGTTTGTCGATCGCTTTCAGGTCCGGATTGTTCGAGCCGGAGTATTCGAACGGGAAGACCTCTTTGGGTGAGATATGCGTTTTTCCACTGAGGGCAACACGGTAGCCATGAGGTTTGAGGTAGTGGACAACGCTTTGTGTGCCATCCTTCGCAAAAGTGTGGTTGGGATAGGCACCACTTTTTACCGGATAAAGTCCGGTATAGATGTTGTGCCGGGTCGGCGAGCACATCGGAGCCGCCTGAAAGCACTGCGTGAACCTCATCCCTTCTGCGGCGAGTCGGTCAATATTAGGCGTCAACGCCTGCCCCCCGTAACACCCGATGTCGCGATGCGTGCAGTCGTCCGCGATGACGAACAGAAAGTTCGGCACCCGGTCTACTTTCGCAGCGGTCTCCGCGAACGCGAAATTCAGCAGACAGCTGACAGTCAACAAAGTGACGCGGATCACAGCACGAAGATCAGACATCAGGTGTATCTCCAACAGGAATAGACGTGAGGTATGGCGAACTATCGTGATAGCAGTCCGATGTGTGGGACAAACACTCCCCCCGACATGGTGCTGGCGGAATTGCCGTCCCAACTTGTGAGGGGATAACTGCCCGTTGAAAAAGGTAACCCGAAGCGTGAGCGAGGGATATCGAAGTGCATTACCTCAGGGGTTCGGGGGGATTCATCCCTCGCTTACGCGTCGGGTTACCACATCCAGGCTTTTTCAGCGGGCTGATAGCCTCGGATCCGACTTTCGTCGGCCTCGTCATGTTTGACATTGCCAACCCTGGCAAAGTGCAATCGTTCTGTTCAACCTTCGGTGTGTGACTCCGACCTGGGCGTTAGTAGAAAAGCCGCCATTTGTAGACGCCGGTCAGAAAGCCCAGCGCCGGGCGGTGAGTGACGGCCAGAAGAAAAGCGGAGCGCCCAGATGATCACCTGTGGGAATCATTTCAGACTTTCAAAAGTTCCGAAATGGTTTGAATTGGCTTGCTGCAGGAGACAAGGATGTTCACGGCCATGCATCAGTGGGCTGAGACTCGCCGTCACGTTCTGAACGACGAACTGAGCAAGCCGGCCGCGTGTGTCGATTCCAGCGTTCACTGGAACACGCTGTCGACGATTCTGACTCACAGCGAGCTGCCGGGATATCGGTTAACGAAGCCTCGGTCGTCGAAGCTGGAACCGTTCCTGCCGGAGATTCTGGAGAGTAACCGGACGATCTATCGGAAGCAGCGTCACACGGCTCAGCGGATCTTTGGTCGTCTGCGAGACGAGCACGCTTACACAGGCGGCGTGACGATCGTGAAGGTGGCCGTGCGTGAGTGCAATGCCAGATCGGCAGCGTATTCGCACCGCAGGACCTGAAATCTAATTCGTCACTCATCCGGGTACGCGCCATCGTCGGCGGGTCTTCTCAACAGAACGCACTTCGCGTAGATGCTGAAAATTGCTGGCACCAGGTACAGGATCCACAGCGTTGCCAGGGCCAGGCCGAACGCGATGCTGATCGCCATCGGGATGATCACCTGCGCCTGCGTGTTGCGTTCGGCGAGAAGCGGCAAGAGGGCGGCGATCGTGGTGATCGACGTCAGCATGACCGGACGGAAGCGGCGGCGGCCTGATTCGAGCAGCGCGTCGGTTAGCTCGGCGCCTTCGGCCAGACGCCGGTTGATGAAATCGACCAGCACGATCGAGTCGTTGGCGATGATGCCCGCCAGCGTGACTGCTCCAAAAAGGCTGAATAGCGTCAGCACCTGTCCGAGTATCAGGTGACCCAGCACAGCGCCGATCAGACCGAAGGGCAGGACCGCCAGGATGATGATCGGCTGGAAGTACGATTTGAATTCCAGAGTCAGCAACGCGTACATGCCGAACACGGCCAGTGCGAAACCGATCATCAGACTGGTGAACGATCGCCGCGTCTGTTCCTGTTGGCCCTCCCAGCGTCCGTGAACTGACGGGTGCTGTTGCAACAGATCGGCGAGAAACCCGCCCTGCAGATCGCTCACGATGCTCAGCGCGTTGCCCTTCGTTTCGTCGACGTTGGCGGTGATGGTGACGGCCCGTCGCTGGTCGATGCGTTTGATCGTCGAATAGCCGCGGCGTGCGGTGACGTCGGCCAGCACGGGCAGCGGGATTTCGTCGCCATCTTTGGTGCGAACCCGGATCTCGTCCATCTGATGCAGTGATCGGCGTTCGTCTTCGGGATAGCGGACCATCAACTTGACTTCGTGCCGGCCGCGCTGCAGCCGCATGACTTCTTCGCCGTAAAACGCCGCTCGAACCGTGCGGGCCAGATCTTCCAGTTGAATGCCCAGCGCTTCGGCTTCCGATTTCAGCTTTAACTGCAGTTCCCACTTGCCGGGGCCGCGGCTGTCCTGAATGTCGAACACACCGGCGTAGCTCGCCAGTTGCGTTTTGATTTTTCCGGCCACTGCTTCCAGTTCGTCGATGTCTGAACCCAGCAGCGACAGATCAACGGGACTGCCGCCGGGCGACTGATCCAGACCCCAGAACACAACACGTTCGGCACCGGGGAATTCGCCGGCTTTGTCCCGCCAGCGCGCGACGATCTCCTGGCTGGATGTCGTCTGGAAGACCCGCTTCGGATCGAACTCGACATAGACGTCACCTTTCAGCCGGTCCTGCGAACTTCCTCGACCGACCGACCGGGTGGACGTGGTGACCAGCGTGCGGCCACCCGGCCGCAGGTGTTCCTGTTCGACTTCACGAAAGGCGGCGCCCAGTCGTTCGGTCGCTGCGATCACCGTTTCCGGCGGCGTGCCTTTCGGGTATTCGATGTAGGTGTAAACGAATTCCCAGTCCAGACTAGGACTGAAAACGAACGGCGTGAATCCGCCGCGGTACAGGCCGATCGTCAACAACAGTGCTGCCACCGAGCTGCTGAGCACGATGGCCGGATTCTTCAACGTCCAGCGAAACGACGGCACGTAGAGGCGATCGACGAAGCCGGATACGGCAGCCTGCACTCGACGTTGAAACTGCGGCACGTCGGATTCACTTTCGGGCAGCTTCGTGCGCGCCAGATGGCACGGCAAAATGAACAATGCTTCGAACAGCGAAATCAGCAGCATCGAGATCAGGCCTAGCGGCATCACGGCAATCCACTTGCCCATGTCGCCGCTGACGTACGCCAGCGGAATGAACGCGATGACTGTCGTCAGAACCGAATTGATGACCGAAGGGGCCACTTCGACCGTGCCATCGATCGCCGCCTGCAGTCCGGACTTTCCAGTCAACCGATGCGCGTAGACGTTTTCGGCGATCACGATGGCATCGTCGACGACGATCCCCAGCCCCATGACAAACGCGAACATCGAATACACGTTTAACGTCGCGCCATACAGCTGCATGATCGCGCAGGTGCCGAACACGGAAATCGGAATCCCCAGCGCGACCCACGCCGCCAGACGCAGATCGAGAAACAAACCGAGCACACCGAAGACGAGCAGCAATCCAAAGATCCCGTTGCGAGACACCAGATCCAGCCGATCGCGTGCCTGCTTGGACCAGTCGCCCCAGACTTTCAGCTTGTAGCCGTCCGGCATCTGCTTCGCCGCGGCGTAAGCGTATACCTGATCACGGATGGTGAGCATGTCCTCGTCCGGCGTCATGCGGACCATGATCCACTGGTGTGGCCCTCCGTCCACGCGCAGAAAAATCTCTCGGTCGTCAAAGCCGTCCTTGACTGTGCCCAGGTCGCCAACGGTCAGAGACGTTCCACTCTCATCCGTCAGGACGGGAATTCTGGCGATCTCTCTGCCAGTGACGTGCTTGTTCGATGCGCGCAGCAGGACTTCGCCGGTCTTCGCTCTGATCGATCCTGCGGGCAGTTCCACGTTTCCTCGGCGCACGGCATCGGCGACGTCGCGATGAGTCAGGCCGTACTTGCGAAGCGTGGCCTGCGAGATCTCGATGTCGATCTGGTACTCCTTCGCCTGGTCCTGGCTGGCATAGGAGACGTCCGGCAGCTGCATCAGGTCTTCGTAAACCTGATCGGTCACCGCGCGCAGCTGTCGCTCGGCGATCGGATCGTTGTCCGGGGCGCTGCCTTCAGGCGGGATGATCGATACCGAGATGACCGGATTGAATCGAACTGGCAGCTTGACGACTGGCTTCTCGGCTTCCTCGGGGAACGTCGAAATGCGATCGATCGCGTCGCGAACTTCGTCCAGCACATTACCGGGATCATCGACGTCGGTGTCCAGCTCGGCGGTGACCGAGCCCTGACCTTCCTGCGCCAACGATACGACTTTGCGAATCCCGACGATCGAACGAATTGCTTCTTCAACTCGCAGACAGATCGCCTGCTCCGTTTCAGCGGGCGAGGCTCCCGGGTAGCTGACCGTCACCGTGATCTCGTCGGGGCGGAACTCGGGGTACCGTTCTCGGCGCAGACTCATCATGCACGCCACGCCCGTGACCAGCACTGCAACCATCAGCGTGTTCATGGACGGTGAGTTCCGAATCGCCCACGCGATAACGGTCCTCATGGTGCGCCGCCCCCGCCGTCATCAACGCCATCGCTCCCGTCATCACCGTTGATCGACGCATCGGGAGTTGCGGCTTCCGCTGACCGGTCCGTGCCAGCTTCACGAACGCGGCTGCCATCCATTGGCGTGGACAGCTGAGTGATGACGATCCGGTCACCGGGCTTCAGGTCCGTCGTATCTGCACGAACCAGAACGCTGTCGGCCAGAGTTTTCGCCGCCTTCACGGAGTGGCTGCGCAGCAGTCCATTGTCGACGGTCCACACCTGACCGTTCGGCTGCACGCCTCGCGTAGGGATGCTCAGCAAACGAATTCTCGGTGTGACGTTCAACGTGACGGTCACGTACATCCCACGCATCAGTGTCGGCGGCCCATCTGCAGCGTCCTCTCGAATTGGCTCGGACACGGCGACTCGACAGGACACGGTCCGAGTCTTCTGATTCACTCCTCGCCCCTCGTATCGCGACAGTCGTCCGTTCCAGTGAAACTGTCGACCCGCGACTTCACCGACCACCAGGGCGTCAACGGCGGGGATCTCAAACGGTTTTCCTACATCAATGTTGACCGGGTCAACCAACTCTCCATGCGCGGATTCAGCGACCGCAACTTCATCACTGCCGGCATGAGAATTCCAGAGCCAGTACAGATCGTCCATTCGCAGACTGCATTCGACATCGACGGCTGACGTGTCTTCCAGTTTCAGCAGCATGTCGCCGGTTTGAACATAGTTGCCCTGCTCGACATCAACGACCGTTATTACCCCCGTGAACGGCGCGACAATTTCAGTGCGATCCAGATTCAATTGTGCCTGTTGCTGCTTGAGTGTCGTCAGCATGTGTTGAGCCTGCAGACGTTGACGCTGGACCGGAATTAACGTGTGCTGATTCAACAGCACGGTCAGTACGTTGCGAGCCTGCAACTCCGTTCGTTCAACAGCTTCGAGATCGGCGTCGGTCGCGGCATTCTTCAACGCGAGACCTTTCAGTCGCGTTGAAGCGGCGGTCGCGATTTCCGCTTCCCGTTCTGCCAGCTTGATCAGCGAAACTGTTCCCTGTTCCTCGGTGACAAGCCGCTGTAGATCCGCGTCAACCTGCTGCAGTTCGCTGTCCAGTTGTCCGAGGAGCAATTCATATCGCGCAGGATCGATCTGGATGAGCGGCGTTCCCTGTCGGACATGCCGGCCGCTTTCAATCGAGTCGCCTTTGAAAGTCACCGCACCGTCGACTTCAGCGGACAAAGTCACTTCGCGCCGCGGCACCACATTTCCACCCACGTGAATCGGAAAGCTCGATGCGCTGGCCTGCAAGGGAATCGTTTCGACCAGCAGCGGCGAAGGCTGCTGCGCGACTCGCTCGGGCGGCGCGTCCCTGGTGCTCAGCCACACCAGCCCTCCCGCGCCGATGGCGACAATCAGAACGGGCAGCAGGATTTGAGATACAAGCCGTTGAAACATAGTTGGCCGTCTACGAGGTCAGTTCGCAGCATGTTCCCGTCGAGCTACTCACCAACGACTCCGTCCCTCTGGAGTCGTTCGTCGCATTCGGACAGCGCTGCACTTTAAGAAAGTCCACTCAGCATTCAGGCTCGTTCCATGCTACCGCCGCGACTTCGTCATCGCGAACTGGTACGCCTCGATGAATTGTCGCGGACGGACTAACGGCGAGCCACTTTCAATACTCCCCGACGAATTCGTTAATCAGCGATTGTCGGCCAATGTGGGTAGACGTTGCTGTCAGTCGTGTCCAACTGGAACTTCGCGACGCCGTTACTCGTCGAAAGAAGCCGTCACTCGTGTGGACACTGCGAAATCTGCAGGTTCCGTACGGTCCGCCCTGCCAGCCAGGTTGGCAGTTGATGATAATGGCTATTTCGGCCACGGCATTTTGCCGGGCGTCGTGGTTCGGATGCTCCAGAGGGTTCCGCCCGCCGTCACGTAAAGTGTTCTCAGATCCAAAACGCCGAACGTGAATTTGGTAACTTCGTCGCGAGGAATCGCGGCAAAGTCGAGCAGTCCTCCTTCTGATGAAATCACGTAGATGCCACCGTTGAACTTATCCGCCGTTTCGTGGGGCAGGTTGGTTCGAGTCAATCCACCGACGACGTACAGTCAACCTTTCTGGTCGAAGACCATGCCGTCCGGGCCTCATCCGGCCTTCCAGTCAAAGAGCCGTTTTCGCGTCGGCAGATCGACATCGCAGCGTGGCCCCGGTCAGAATGGGCTGGAAGCGTAGCAACAGGATGTTTCGTCGTTCGCGTCTAGATTCAATACGGACGAGACAACTGTCACGTGCGTCGATGGCACGGCGTCCTGCGCCTGCGACACCCCACCACCAGCGGTCGAGCCACCCGCGCGACCGTCTCACTTGAGATGTCCTGCCGTGTTTCCATGCGGTTGATCGCTACCTCGATTGTCGTCTTACACCTACCGTGTGTGGCGGTCATTCCCAGTATCCCCGAGAGGATTCGAACCTCTAACCTTCGGCTTCGGAGGCCGACGATCTATCCAGTTGATCTACGGGGACATGTGTTCTTGCTGATTTGCTTCGCGCCCTCTTACGCGTCAAGCAGCGAAAATCGCCGATCCGGTCAACGTTCCGGAGCGGAGGCGGGCAATGTTACACGATTGCTTTCGACATGCCACGCAAACGCGAGTCAGAAATTTGCGATCGCATCGCCATCATCACTTTGCCTCAATCGCAATCAAAGACACGTCATCACCGATTGGAGCGCTGCCTCGCCACCGAGTCAGCTCCCTGATAACCGACTTTACAACCTCGCCTACTGGCGAGCCGCGGTTGTTCGATAGAACCTCGCGAAATCGGTCAGCACCGTAGAGTTCGCCGTCGGTGTTGGCCGTGTCAATGACACCGTCTGAGTAAATCACGAGTCGGTCACCGGGAGCGAGTACCAGCGACTCGGTGTCGTAATCCGATCCCTCTGGAATAACTCCGATCGGTAACCCTGATCCTTCAAGAGCATCACACTGACCGTTCGCTCGCAGCAGCAGCAGCGGAGGATGCCCGGCACTGATATAGACGAACTCCGAAGTGCTCAGGTCCAGAACACCGTACAGCAGACTGCAGAACTGTCCTGATTCCTGTCTTCCCGCGAACTGACCACACAGACGTGTGGCTACTTCATCAGGTTCGAGAATACCGTAGTCATCCGGGTCATCGCCGCGTTCGACAAGCAACGAATTCTGGTCGTCTGCGGAAGACATCAGGCGACTGAGCGCAGTCGCGAGCAGTGACGCGGGAACACCGTGCCCGCTCACTTCCAGGATGTAGATTCCAAGGCGGTCGTCATCAAGGCGGACGATGTTTAACATGTCTCCGCCTAGTTCGTCGCAGAGCTGGTACTCCCAGGCGAATTCAAAAGTCGCGGTCTCTGGAACTAAGGCTGGTAGAAATGACTTCTGGATCTGCGCCGCCGCGTCAAGGCTGCGCTTCATGCGGCGGTTGGATTCGTGCAGTTCCTGATTCAGACTTGTGATTCTCTGCCCTGCCCTTAATCGAACGTGCAGTTCGTCGCGATGAAATGGCTTGGCAAGAAAGTCGTCGGCACCGGCACTCATTCCCGCGACAATGTCGTGCTTCTCGGCCTTCGCTGTCAGCATGATGATGTAGACGTATGCCGCCTGTTTAGTCGCTCTAATCTTCTGAACGAGCTGCAGTCCATCAACGTTTGGCATCATCCAGTCAGTGATGACAATCGGGTATTCGCCTTTTTGAAACAGCTCCCACGCTTTTTCCCCATCTTCGGCCTCAGTGACCTCGTGGCCCCATTTCTCAAGATCTGTCTTCAGCTTGAATCGCGTCAGCTCGTGATCCTCAGCGATCAGGATCTTTATTCCATCAGGCGATTTCTTTGGGCTCTCCGTCGTCACCCGACTCCGGGATCGAGCGTTTCGACGTGAGGACGAACTCTTGCCAAACTCATCCTGTTTCAGGATCTGGCGTAGTTCTGCAGCCATATCCCCTGCCGTTGTGTATCGATTCGCCACGTCCTTGGCCATGGCGCGGAGGCAGACCGCCTCGAGCTCCTTTGGAACACCATGGACGAGTTGTCGAGGCGGTCTCGGAGCGTCGTCGATGACGCTCTTGAGCAGAATCGACACGCTGGACGCTCGAAAGGGAAGTTCTCCGCATAGCATCCGATACAGGATGACTCCGAGCGAATAGATGTCGGTGCGACCGTCGAGAAGATGCCCATCTCCTCGAGCCTGCTCAGGAGACATGTAGTTAGGCGTCCCAACGATCTGGCCGCGATTCGATGCCGCCCCTTCGGTCAGCGCCAGACCAAAGTCAACAAGGACGGGCACCGCTCCCTCCGCTCGCTGGGTGACAATGATATTCGCTGGCTTGACATCTCTATGCACGACACTGGCGGCGTGAGCGTCCGAGAGAGCATCGGCAACCAAGGCGATCATTCCGGCGGTTTCCTGCCAGCTGACAGTTCTTCCTTTCATCCATTCATTCAGGTCGGTTCCCTTTAGAAAATCCGAAACTATGAAGCAAACGCCGTTCTCTATACCAACATCGTGTACAGCCACGATGCCCGAATGGTTCAACTGCGCGAGCTTACGTGCCTCCTGCAGAAACATTTGCTCGACAGTCTCGGCTCCCTCTTCAAGCATTGCACCAAGCAATGGGGTTTTGATGGCGACTTCACGATCCAATTGCCCATCGTAGCCCTTGTAGACCGCTCCAAACGCTCCACGACCGAGCAGTGCACGGATCTCGTATTTACCGATTGACTTCGGAGGTTGATGCTTCACCTGCGAGTCTCGGGATTCTCCCGATGGTGTTGGGCTGGTGGCAGATCTCGTGTAGCGCACGGTTTCTTCGAATTCGTTCAAGCCGAAGTTCGCATCATCCGAGACAATCCCGTTATCACGTCGGCCATCGCTCCGGTTGTCGTTCGCGTCACTGCCTGGCTCGGTCATGGGGTGCCCTCATTTGGTCTGCCACAAACAGGTCTGGTGATTGCCCTCTTCCACCAAACTTCAATCTTCGGTCAGTCCGACCAGCGCAGAGATCAACTCCGTCATTTCTGACTCAAGTTTCGCCAGGACGGGCCCGGCCTGAGTGACGTCTCCGCTGTGCCCCATCGTTTCGAGAATCTGAGCGGTCTGAAACGAAGCCGTCGCAAAGAAGTTACCGACTCCTCCTTTGAAGGCGTGAGCTTCTGCTGTGACCGCTGCCGCATCTCCGGCTTCCACCGCAGCCCGAAGCCTCGGCAATCTTTCGTCGCAGTCTCGCTGAAAGATCTCAAGCATGCGAGACAGCATGTCTTTGTCGCCGTCGAACTCGTCCATCAACCCTGTAGCATCAAATACAGAACGGTTTGACGTGTTACTGCCTTCAGAAGTCATGGAAAATTCCTGGTCCGCATCGGCGACGGTAAGAAACCGATCGATAATCGCCTGAAGCACGCTCTTCAGTTCAACTCGACGGATCGGCTTTGAAATGTAGTCGTCCATACCAGCCTCGATACACCGTTCCCGGTCGCCTTTCATGGCGTGAGCTGTCATTGCCACGATTGGCATATGTTTCCCTGATACTTTCTCGCTCACGCGAATCGCGGCCGTGGCGGCCATTCCGTCCATTTCCGGCATCTGAACGTCCATAAAGACAACGTCAAACTCCTGATTGTTAATCTGCTCGAGTGCTTCCCGACCGTTATTCGCCACCGTCACTGTATGGCCGAGTTTCCCAAGCATCGTTGTCGCTGTCAGTTGATTAACCGGGTTATCTTCTGCCAGCAGAAGATTCAGGGAACGCCCATCAGTCGATTCCGTTGCTGCTGCGTCTGCACGAACAGCACTTGCCAGTGTTCCCTTTTCTTCAAAGGCGGTCGCGATAGCGTCGAACAGTGACGATTGACGAACTGGTTTCGTGAGATACGCAGCAACGTCGAGTTCGGCTGCCCTGGCTCGATGTTCCGCAGTTGGCCCGGAACTCAGTATCAGAACGGGCACACTGGAAAACTCAGGTCGCTGGCGAATCCATTGCAGAAGATCCATACCGTCCCGCTGTGGCATATACATATCGGTGAGCACAAGCTGAATTGGGCTTCCGCTGTGATGAGCTCTTTCTAATGCTTGAATAGCTGGGTCAACTCCGTCAGCCGAAGTAGGAACCATACCCCACGCATGTGACACCTCTTCCAGGATCATCCTGTTGGTAGCGTTGTCGTCGACAATGAGTACTGGAAGACCTTTCAGGAATTCCTTCTCGATCCGTTGTTCGACGACCGGGTAGCTGTCGATGCCAAGTTTAACGGTGAAACTGAAAGTCGTTCCTTTTCCGACTTCACTTTCGATGTGGACATCCCCCTGCATCAATTCAATAAGCTGACGTGAGATCGCCAGCCCCAGACCGGTTCCTCCGTATTCCCGTGTCGTTGAAGTGTCCGCCTGTTCGAATGCTTCAAACATTCGAGCCTGTTTTTCTTTCGGAATTCCGACTCCCGTGTCGGTCACGGAAAACTGCAATTCGACGCTGTCATCGCTGCGGGAAAGGGTGGAAACGTGAACGACAACTTCACCCGTCGCAGTGAATTTGATTGAGTTACCAACAAGGTTGACAAGAATCTGCCGCAGACGCCCCGGATCGCCGATCAGCGAGTCAGGAACATCGCTTTCTACGTGAAAGGCAAGTTCCAGACCTTTGGCATGGGCACGGAACGCCAGGATATCCATGCAGTCGCAGATGTCATCCCGCAGCCGGAAGCCGATGTTTTCCAGCTCCATCTTCCGGGCTTCGATCTTCGAGAAATCGAGAATGTCGTTGATGATGCTCAGCAACGCATCGCCGGACGACTTGATCGTTTCAATATAGCGTCGCTGCTCGGGAGTCATGTCCGTTTCAAGAGCGATTTCGGACATGCCAATGATGCCGTTCATCGGCGTGCGAATCTCGTGACTCATGTTGGCCAGAAACTCGCCTTTGGCTCGATTGGCTGCTGCGGCTTCGGCCTCCGCCCGTTTGCGATCCGAGATTTCCTGTTCGAGTTCTTCAGGAGTCCGCATCAACAGGAATCTGGGCATCAGCGGAACAAGAGCGGCGACGGTGCAGATCGAAACCACTGCTGTGAACGCTTTCACGACCCCGGAAAATCTGTACCAAGGCTGCCAGAAGATGGTGGCTTCAACAAGATGGCCAAAACCGCACGAGATAATAAAGACAGCAAACAGCGCGAAGACTGGCAGGAACGCTCCGGTCTTCTTGCGAAAGATGAAATAGACCAGCAATATCGGAATTGCCACATACGCCAGAAAAATGGCGACATCCGAGATGATGTGGAGCCATCCATGCCCCGCGGTCCAGGTACCGCAGTTCCATCTGGCTGGAAAGTCTGACGTATCGAACAAGCTGGAAAGGAAGGTTGCCATATCTGCCCTCGTTTTCTGAGTCGCAATGCAATTCCCGGGCACAACTTCTGACGCTCGTCACATTGCCCTGAGAAGCGTCGGCTCGCCGGGAATCGTGGCAGCACAGTGGTCAACAGGAACTGGCCCGTCGGGCCGGTAAAGATTGTAATGTTGCCCTTGCGCCCTCTGCCCACTGGTGGCACTGTAACGGTATCAACGTACGAAATGCAGTTAACGTACTCAGCGTGCTACAGGAGTTCAAGAACGGCCTACGCTTTCAGGCACACGTTGACAGCAACGCCGTCGATGCGAGATGTGGAATGGCAGAAAGAACGATCCGTGGACCTCGCTGACATGTGCCGACTTCAGCATGTCCACTTTGATAACTCAGGCTGCTCACTCAAATCAGAACATCCCGCACGACAGTCCCATGAATGTCTGTCAGACGAAAGTCGCGTCCAGCGTGGTGATATGTGAGTTGCTCATGGTCAAAGCCGAGGCAATGTAGAATCGTCGCCTGCAGATCGTGGACGTGGACCGGATTCTCAACGACGTGAAATCCAAATTCGTCGGTGCTGCCCAGTGACATTCCCGGCCTGATTCCTCCACCGGCCATCCACACGGTAAACGCTTGAGGGTGATGATCCCGCCCCAGTGATCGTCCCAGCGCCGGATTGGTCTCGACCATCGGAGTCCGACCGAACTCACCACCCCAGACAACCAGAGTATCGTCCAGCATTCCTCGCCTTTTCAGGTCGATAATCAACGCCGCGCTGGCCTGGTCTGTGGCGTTGGTGTTGCTGCGTACGTTGCCCTCGACGTTGCTGTGTGCGTCCCAGCCTTTGTGATAGACGTTGGCGAAACGCACACCTCGCTCCATCATCCGTCGAGCCAGCAGACAGGAGCGTGCGAATGACGGCTTTGCGGGATCGACACCGTACAGGTCGAGCGTTTCCTGAGTTTCACTACTCAGATCCATCAGTTCCGGAGCTGAAGTCTGCAATCGGGCGGCCATTTCAAACGAAGCCATCCGAGTCGCGATCTCGGGATCTCCGACAACCCCCAGCCGCTCTCGATTCAGATCGTTGATCAGCGAGTACGTGTCCCTCTGCAGTTCCGCGTCGATCCCTGTTGGCGTCGACAAGTTGAGGATCGGATCCCCCTGACTGCGAAGCGGAGTTCCCGTGTAAACCGTCGGCAGAAAACCGCTGGACCATAAGGCCGCTCCACCGCTGAGACCGCCTCCGTTTGTCATCACGACATAAGCGGGCAGGTTGTCTGTCTCCGCCCCGAGACCATACAGAGCCCATGCGCCGAGACTCGGACGTCCCGGTTGTCCGAATCCGGTATTAAAGAACAGCTGAGCCGGAGCATGATTGAACTGGTCGGTATGAACCGATCGAATCAAACAGATATCGTCGACGACTTTCGCCAGATGCGGCAGCATGTCCGATATCTCGGCCCCACATTCGCCGTGTTTTGAAAACGCAAACCGCGGCCCAAGCACGGAAGCGTCGGATCGAATGAAAGCGTATCGCTGATCTCCAATAACCGACGGTGGGAGCGGTTTCCCTTCCAGTTTTTTTAACAGTGGCTTCTGATCGAACAGCTCAAGCTGACTGGGTGCTCCGGTCATGAAAAGATGGATCACGCGTTTTGCCGTCGGCGGAAAGTGCGGAGTGCGAACCGCCAACGGCGAGTCCGGAATCGCCGCACGCGCTGCGTGCCGCGTACCACTGGCAAGAAGTCCTGCCAGCGCGATCTTTCCGAGGCCATAACCACAGTCACGCAGAAAGTACCGTCGAGCCAGGTCAAGTCCCGTTATCGCTTTTCGGTTGAGTGGATCATTCATGGAAGACTCAGTTCTTCGTCAGCGTTTCGTCGAGGCTGAACAACGCTCGTGCAACACTCGTCCAGACGACGGTCTCGACCGTGTCTTTGTCAGCAGCGATCTTCGACGTGGGTTCAGTGTCAGGCGCAGTTTCGGAAGGCGCCAGAAGTCGAGTTCGCTGCTTCTCGACAAAGGCCAGCAGCCAGGCCGCTTCTGTTTCAGACGGTGGCCGCGTCAGGACTCGATGAACGACGAACGTGATCCGCTCCTCGTCCGAACTTCCCATTTTCAGTGCAAGAGTCGCGAGTGCGCGGGCAGCTTCCAGAAACATCTCATCATTGAGCAATGTGAGCGCCTGAAGGGCTGTATTCGAAACGTCCCTGCGAGCAACACAGACCTCACCGCTGGGCGCATCGAACGTGGAGAACATGGCGAATGGCGCCGTGCGTTTCTGATAGGTGAAGATGCTTCTGCGATAACGGTCTTCGCCCGAACTCGCATTCCACTTCGGACTCCCATAGGCCGCCTCGGACACTCCCCCTGGCTGAGGGGGCCGCACAGGCGGCCCACCGGATTTCAGCGACAGAAGTCCGGCAGCGTGCAGGATCGAATCGCGGATAAGCTCTGCTTCGAGTCTTGCTCGAGGAAACCGTGCAAGCAGTCTCGAGGGTGACAGCGCGGTCACAACGGGTTGACTGAGCGACGAGTCAACGAGATTCGTGTTCGAACTCTGGCGGTAAGTCGAGCTGAGCACGATCCGGCGATGCAGCTTCTTCATGGACCAGTCATCATTCATGAATTCGACAGCCAGCCAGTCGAGCAACTGTGGATGAGAAGGGGATTCGCCCTGCATCCCGAAATCGTCGAGCGTCTTCACGATACCCGTGCCGAAGAATGCCGCCCAGTGTCGATTTACAACGACTCGCGCCGTCAGCGGGTTTTCGCGAGAGACCAACCAGCGCGCGAACTCCAGACGATCTCGCGCAGCGTCGACCGGCAACTCGTGTAGAAACTTCGGAACGCTCCCTTCGATCACCTCTGCTGGCTGAAGGTATTCGCCTCGCTTGTGCCGGAACGTCGGTCGAGGGTTATCGGAGGGCCGTTCAGACAGAACTGGAATGTCGATGGGAGCAGGGCGACGTCGAAGATCCCGAATCCTGCGGGCATGCTTGGCGACCTCCGGAGCTTCCAGAAGAAAGACTCCAAACAGGAGTGCTCGCTGCACGTCAGACAGCTGGTCCTCAGGAAGTCGCAACAGTCGCTCAACGTCAACAGTCCTGTCACTGGCTATGGGTGACACGTTACTCATTGCTGCTGACACTCGAAACCGGCCAAGCGAACTGGCAAAGTGACGACCGAAAGTCATCTTCAGTTGGAGATGCTTTCCCGCTGGCAACGGCTTCTGCAACACGTACACGGAAACGCTGCGTTCGCCGGGCCGTTCCGCTGCTGACCATCCCGTCTGGTAATCGCCATCGATCGTCAACTGAGCACTCACAGGATTTTTACCAAATTGATTTTTCGCGTAGCTGTGCGATGCCGATTCAAAGGTGACGGGCTGCTCGTCCAGCGTGAGTGCGAATTCGTTCAGAAAGAAGTCGCCTTTGCGGCCTTCGTAATACGTGGTGCCCGGTCCGTGTGCCGGCAATCGTCGATCTGGCAGCGCCTCCAGTCGAAGTGCCGTTGCCCCTTCGGGAATGTCGTCGAACTGCAGATCGTACGTGTCGAACTTTGTCGTATCTCCTCCGGCAAATACCGAGCCATCGTCTTCGAGCGTCAACTGTGGAAGGTTTGACGTCAGGCGGGCTGGACGCATTACCTGCCAGTCCGGCGTACCCATGCGTGCGGCACTGAGCCATTCGGCAAACGCTTTTTCGATAACCGCAGCACGATCCTCGGGATTCTCGACGGGCCAGTGCCCCGGCAATTCGTCAAGCAGCCGGTTGGCTTCCACAAGAGCGGTCTGATATCGCTGCTCGGCGGCTGGATCAGGAAGGTTCAGGTCCGGTTCATCGGCGTTGTTCAGGAAGGCCATCAGGCTATAGTAATCGCGATGAGTTATCGGGTCGTACTTGTGAGTGTGACACTGACAGCAGCCCGTCGTGAGGCCCAGCCAGGTGGTACCTGTCGTCGCGACACGATCGGTCATTGCGTAAAACCGGAACTCAAGAGGGTCGATGCCGCCCTCTTCATTGAGCATCGTGTTGCGGTGAAACCCCGTCGCGATTCGCTGATCGTTCGTCGCGTCCGGCAACATGTCCCCGGCAATCTGCTCAACGGTAAACTGGTCGAACGGCATGTCCGCATTCAACGCTCGAATCACCCAGTCACGATACGGCCACATCGTCCGATCGCGATCTTTCTCGTAACCATTTGTGTCGGCGTACCGTGCGAGGTCCAACCAGCGTCTGGCCCAGCGCTCCCCGTATTGAGGTAATCCAAGCAGATGATTGACCAGCCCCTCGTAGGACGCATCGTCGATTCGACCTTCTGAATTCACCAGCCGAGCGAGCCACTGATCGGCTTCCTCAGAACTCGGCGGAAGCCCGATCAGGTCGAGATAAACCCGCCGCAACAACGTTCGTGGCTCAGCGTCAGGAGATGGCGACAACCCCGCAGCGTTGAGCCGGCCGACGATGAATCGGTCAATCTCAGTGCGAGCCCAGCCACCATGCTTTTCTTCAGGCGGAGCGGCGAGAATCGGCGGAACGAAGGCCCAGTGGCGTTCGTACTGTGCTCCGGAATCGATCCAGCGAATCAGCAACTGCTTCTGCTCAGGACTCAACGACCTGTTCGAGGAGGCAGGCGGCATTCGCTCATCCGGATCGTCTGACAGAATGCGGCGTACGAGTTCACTTTCCAACGACTTTCCCGCAACGACAGCAGCAGTGCCGGACGAATCAGCCGTCGCGGCTTCGAAAGAATCAAGTCGCAGATCGCCTTTCCGAGCGTCATCATCCGGCCCGTGACACGAAAAGCATTTGCCAGACAACAACGGTCGAATGTCACTGCTGAAGTTCACGACATCATCTGCCGCTGCGACCGAGCACGTCACCGTGAGGCTTGTAAGAACAAGCAATCGGTAAGCCACAAGTCGCAGACAGGAACGTTCACTGTGCCAGTTCAACAGGCTTATCCCCCGGCCAATGAATTCACTCAAAGAGAGCAGCATCGACACTCATGTCGCCCAGATCGTTGTCGCCAGCTCTAATGGTCAACTTGTAGATGCCTTTGCGATCTTCCACCGTCCCCGACTTCAATTCCATCTTCGACAGGTAACCGGCTTTCTCCTGCCAGAACTGAAACGTCCATTCGCCAGGCGGCAGGTCCGTGATTCGAAACCGACCGTGCGAGTCACTCACGCCCACGAAAGCGTGATCCTTCACCACAACCCAGCCAGACATCCAGGAGTGAATCGGGCAGGAAATCTGAGCAGGGCGACGTTCCGCTCTGGTCAACTTCTTCTTCACAACAGAACCCATTCCGATGGACTCATTGAACGGCGAGTTGTACAGCAGATTGGCTAGAGTGTTGTGAGCGACCGGGTCATCGTTTCCGAGGACCAGTGTCTGCTGAGTCGTCATAACCGCAATGTGAGGTTCGAAACGACAGTTCCTGTTCGTCATGACAACTTCGGTCGGCAGCTTGCGGGATTCCGGTCGAACCATCTCAGGCAGAGTCTGTCCGCGCTCAAGTTCCAACGACACCACAACGTTGGCGAGGCCACCATCAACACTGTTCACTAGAAGATCCTCATTGACTGGATGCTTCTTCGAACAGACAGCGACATCCTTGTTGAGAGAAAGTTCTTCCGGCGTTGGTGCCTTTCCCTTGAAGACAACGCGCCCCAGCAGTGTTCCCGATTCCTCAGCCGCAACGGGACAGTCGATCGACAGGCCGCTGAAAAACATGGTCAACAGCAATACCAGAGGACTGATAAACCGCCTACGTGAGTAATCCAGTTCTCTTCCGCTGACCATATCTCTGCTTTCGAGGACAAGAGCAACTTCAAACCTGTCAGTCGCAATCCGACTGACGTCGTCTGTCATGTTTAAGGAGGGCATGTTTAATGAGGGCTTGCGGTTGGTGCAACCTGGTGGCGACAGTCTGTGTCCGTTGTCATTGCGGTTCACATCGTCGCCGTTCCGAACGACTGGACCTGTCGCTGCATCGGGATCAGAATCTGTCGATTGCAGCTATGATCGACAGGATTGGCAGATCACCGAGGTGAGAAAGCGGCCACTCAGTGTTTCGAGTCAACCAACAGGATCACGAACGTGTCTGAAAACCCGGAATCGCAGTTCACAGTTCTTACAGCCTGCAATCGCGATTGTGGCGATTCCTGCAGCATCGTTGCGACCGTCGCCGATAATCGCATCACGAAGCTGGCAGGGGATCCCAATCACCCGGTGACGAAAGGATTTCTTTGCCATCGCACCAGCCGATTTCTCGAACGCCAATACTCGCCGGAGCGACTGACGACACCGCTCGTACGAATCGGCGACCACTTCCAGCCCGCATCGTGGGACGAGGTTCTTTGTCGTATCTCACAAACAATGCTGACGATCCGGGAAGAATCCGGTCCGGCTGCGATCATGCATTATCGGTGTGGCGGCTCGATGGGCATGATGAAGCTCGTGACGGACTACTTTTTTGAAAAGTTTGGACCGGTCACGATCAAGACAGGTGACGTCTGCACCGGTGCCGGAGACGCTGCTCAGCAGGCCGATTTCGGAAGGATCGACAGTCACGATCTGTTTGATCTGAAGAACAGCCGAACGATCATTCTCTGGGGAAAGAATCCCTACGTCAGTCAGGTTCATCTGCTGCCTGTACTGCGCGAGGCCAGAAAGAACGGGACGCGATTGATTCTGATCGATCCGGTACATCACCAGACAGCGCAGCTATGTGATCAATATGTGCAACCGAGACCGGGCGGTGACATCGCCGTGGTGATGGCAATGGTGCGTTCGCTGCTGGACGGCGGCAGCAACGGCATCGACGAAACTGCAGACACCTATTGTGACCACATTGAAGAATTCTGCACTCAGGCGCGTTCCCGAAGCGTCCAGCAATGGGCAGACCTCGCTGATGTGACCGTCGGGGAAATCCAGCTCCTTTCTGCCAGCTACGCCAGCGGTCCGTCTGCCATCATCAGCGGATGGGGCATGCAGCGGCGAGCCAGCGGCGCGGCAACGATTCGAGCCATCGACGCTCTGGCAGCCATCACCGGGAACCTTGGAGTCGCTGGTGGAGGCGTCTCGTACTGTTTCGCCCGCCGCGGGGCATTTGACCTTTCGTTCATAAAGGGCGAAGCCGTCGCCCCGAGATTGATTCCAGAACCATTGTTCGGGCCGGGGATCCTTGCGGCATCTGACCCTCCGATCCGCATGGTCTGGGTCACTGCCGCCAATCCGGTCGTGATGCTTCCCGAATCTCATACTGTTCAACAGGCGTTGAGAACTCGCGAGCTGACCGTCGTCGTCGATTCCTTCATGACCGACACGGCGCTGTGTGCGGACATTGTTCTGCCGACCACAACCATGCTCGAAGACGACGACATTCTGGGTGCGTACGGGCACCACTGGCTTGCCGAGATGCGTCCGGTTGTAGCCGCACCGGTCGACGTGAAAACAGACTATGAAATCATTCAGAACCTCGCGCCGCTGGTTGGGCTTCAAGAGGAGTTTTCAGACGACGTCGAAACATGGAAGCGACGGCTGTTGCGATCCGTCGAGGATCGGGGAGCATCATTGGATGACATCCGAGCGGGCTCGGTCCGAAACCCCAGGGCTCCGGGAGTCATGTTTGCGGATCGTCGTTTCGCGACGTCGTCAGGTCGAGTCAATCTCGTACAGACACTGAATCCATCGCCACCATCGACAACCCTTGAGCGACCACTCCTGCTGATGGCTCTGGCGACAGCGGCGGTTCAGGGCTCGCAATGGTTGCCCGGCAGCCAGGATGACTATCTCGCGGCAACCGTCCATCCGGACGCGGCTTCGGACTACGCCGATAACGACGTCGCGGAAATCGAGTCCGAATGCGGTTCCCTGACCGTCCGGCTCAGGTTCGACGAACAACAGCGTCGGGACGTCGTGCTGGTCCCGAAGGGCGGATGGCTCAACAAGGGCCGTTGTGCCAACACTCTGATCAAGGCTCAGACAACCGATGCGGGAAACTGCGCTGTCTACTTCGACACGCCTGTGCGACTCAGGAAGCGGCAGATTTAGTCCCGGCCTCAATCCTTTTCGCTCCGCAGGACTCCACGAAAAAGGCCCCGGACATCGTTAGTGTCCGGGGCCTTCCGCTGGTGAAACATTGCATCCGTTGCGATCAGCCTTACGTGGAAACTCGCCACGATAGACTTCACGCACACCGACCTCACGCAAACAGGGCAGGCACATACTCGGCCTTAACCAGTTCACGCGGCTGATTCAGATGGTTGTAGACGATGGAGTTCGGGTTGATCCCGAACGAGTGATAAATGGAGGCCAGCAACTGGCCAGGATGAACCGGATCACGCAACGGTGCTGAGCCAGTCTGATCCGACTGACCGTAAACCAACCCGCGGTTAGTTCCCGCACCGGCAACGACGCCGGTGTAGCAGTACGGCCAGTGATCGCGACCGTCGTCCGAATTGTTATTCCCGGAAGTACTGACACCTCGCTGAGGGCTTCGGCCAAACTCGCCGATCGCCACAACAAGTGTGTCTTCCAGCATCCCTCGTTCATCAAGGTCGCTGATCAGGGCGGACAGAGCGCCATCAAGCATCGGTGCCGATTGATTCTTCATCCGTGTCGAAAGACCAGAATGCACGTCCCAGGAGTGGTTGTCCGAGTTCGCGACCTTCGGCCAGACCACTTCAACGACCCGAGTGCCCGCTTCCACGAGTCGGCGCGCCAGCAGGCAGGAATCACCAAACGTGTTGCGTCCGTAACGTTCCCGCATCGTGGCTGCTTCAGAATCCAGATCGAACGCATCACGGGCCCGTCCGGACACGATCAGGCTCAGGGCACGATCGTAGTATTCATTCAGCGTGTAATCTTTGACGGCTTCGTCGACCACCTTCATCTGCTTGACGATGGAATCTCGCAGCTTCGCTCGACGAGCGAGACGCGTCGCGAACACGTCCGGTCGAAGCTGCAGGTCGTCGACCTTGATCTTCGACATCTTTCCCATGTCCATGTCATCGCCCGGCGGGTACAGCGTGTACGGGTCGAACGAACGTCCCAGAAACCCTGCTGTTCCACCTTTACCAACAACATTGGATTCCTGCAGCGGTCGAGGCAGCATGACAAACGGAAGCATCGGCACGGTCGGAGGCTTGATACGGATGATGTTCGATCCAAAGTTCGGAAAGTCTTTCGGATCTGGCGGCTCAAGTTGGCCGGACGGACTGACCTTGTCCGTCGTGTAGCCTGTCATCATCTGATAGATAGCCGCGGTGTGATTGAACAACCCGTTCGGGGTGTAGCTCATCGAACGAATCATCGTGAATCGATCGTTCACCTGTGCAAGCTTCGGCAACACTTCAGAAAACTGAGTGCCAGGCACCTTCGTGTCGATCGGCTTGAAGACACTCTTGACATTGTCCGGAACGTCGGTCTTAGGATCCCAGAGGTCCAGATGTGATGGCCCACCTTGTAGATAGCACATGATGATGTGCTTGGCCTTGTTCCAGCCAGGACCGCCTCCAGCGTTCGACTCAGCCGCGTCAGCCTGAAGCTGCATCGCACCGCCGAGCGTCAGTCCGAGCATCCCGGAACCGCCAACTCGCAGTACGTCTCGTCGCGAGACACCAAGGTGCCTGTCACAAAGATCTCTGCCGGGTTCACCTGAGATTCGCCACATTTCCAACACTCCCTGGTTAATGGTCTAGTCACAAAGGAATGAGATACCTGCTATCACCGAACGACTGGCGTTCGGTAGATGTCCCGTCACATTGCGGTCAGGAACGCAACAACATAATCATCCTGTCTTTCGACTTAGTGATTGAACAGGAATTCCGGCGTATTAATCAATGCCCAGGCGAGATCCTGCGCCACCGTCAGCCGAACGGTACCTATCTGTTTTTCACTGAAGCCCACATCAGTTCGCAATCTCACAAGTTGAGGATCATCAGGAACTGCTTTGCTGACCGCAGCCAGAACAGCTTTACGCCTGGTGACTCCCGGATCTTCCGGCACAGGTCTTTGAGCTTCTCCCAGGGCAGTTGTTCGATCCGTCAGTCCTTTGTCGGTTTTTTCGAACCACGTGGTGAGCGTCTTTGTCTGAGCTTCCGACCGCAGTTTGTCTTCGACAACGGCGATCGCTTTCAGGCTTTCCGGCAAACTCAAGCCAGGAGACTTAGTCGTTGTTGCCGAAATTCTAAATCGCCCCAACAAATGCTGCTTCGCGCTGTGGTTCTGATGGATGATAAATTTCAGTGTGGTGCCATCGGTTGATCCGACTGGCTCCTTCGTTTCCCAGGTCGCCCAGTGAACCACATCGCCAGCATTGGCAATCGCCCACGCATTCTGGTTGCCGGCATTGCCATCAGTCGTCAGTGCGATATCAAAGCCTGACTGCAGGAACGGAGCCTTCGCATTCTGAAGAGTAATTTTCTTCAACTCATCGGGCTTACTGGACGGACCAGCCTGAACTTCAAACTCGGTCACCACGAAGTTGCCACTCTCAGGAATGCCTGGTCCAACCCCTTTTTCCTTCGCATAGGGCATCGCCTCAACTCTGAAGCCAGTGATCCCAGTAAGGCCGGTGTTAACTGTGATCGTGTAGGCCCCGACGTCTGCTGCTCCGGACGCCTGAATCGATCGGTCGTCGAGCCTCTGCAGAGTGACGCCATTCACCGCTGATAACGCGGAGGCTTCCAGCAGGTGCCACTCAGCGTTCCCACCCTGTGCGAGTCGTTTGGAAGCTTCCTGTGGTAGTGCTTCCCGATACTTCGCCAGTGCTTCTTCAGCGGCTTTGATCTTCTGGTCACGTTGAACTCCCAGCTCTGCGAGCTTCGGAGCAATCTCCTTCTGGTAAGCATCCAGATCAGCTTTGGCCAGCCCAATGTCGTTTTCTCGCCGTCGTTCCTGTTTGGGCTTCTCGTCAACCCACCACGCTTCACGTTGCGCCAGTTCTTCCTTCAGATCCTTATCGTCCACTGGAATTGACTGCATGGCTGCGATCACGGAATCAATTTCTTCCTGACTGGCGACTCTGTTCAGGATTCGCAGAAAGATCTCGCCGATCAGTTTTTGATCGTCAGTCTGTTCAGCGACGAGTTTCGTAAGTTCGTTTTTCTCGTCAGCCAGCGCCGTTGCGAGTGTCGGGCCGCTGACGAGTGCCATGATTGGACCAAGCGACACTCCGGCAGACCGTTCACATTCACAAGCGCTTTCTCTCGCGGGACGACCAAAGTTGGTCAGGAATCCGTCAGGAATCTTGACACCGACGTCCGGCAGCTGAGCAGCGCGAGTCCCCGCCGGCACTCCTGGAATGTTCGGTGAAGAACCGGTCACACGGTGAATCGCGTCGTACAGCACTTCCGCCGTAAGGCGTTTGGGCGTTGCGTGGGAGTAATTGGTTCTGTCGTCTGCGTTCCACTCGTTCGTGGCGATCGAAAGCTGATACGTCCTCGACTGACAGATGCTGCGCATTAACTCTCGAACGTTAAATCCACTTTCGACGAATTTCTGAGTGACATCATCGAGAAGTTCCGGGTTGCTCGCCGGGTTGCCGGCACGGATATCGTCCAGCGGTTCAATCAGGCCAACCCCCATCAGGTAGCCCCAGATTCGATTCACGTAACTTCTTGCGAAGTACGGGTTGTCACGGGACGTGATCCATGCCGCCAGCTTCTGCCGGCGAGTTGCGTTTTCCGGAGCCTCGAAGTCGCAGTCAAATGGAAACTCTGGTGCCGTTACGGCTCCAGTCCTGTCGTGTGTAATTTCGCCATCGGGTTTATCGAACACGACTTCGTACAGAGGCTTTGCTCCCTCGACAGCCGTGCCACCGATCTTCGAACTGCCAGAGGCCGGATCAGCCTTCAGACCAAACTGCGCGAAGAACGCGGACGTCTCGTAGTATTGGTCCTGGGTCCATTTCTCAAAAGGATGGTCATGGCACTTGTTGCAGTTGAATCGAATGGCGAGCCACAAATGAGTCGTGTTCTCCATCGTGTCCTGAGGCGTTCTCAGAATCTTAAAGTACGAAGCCGCCGCGTTGTCTTTGTTGGAACCTTCCGCCGTCAGCACCTTTTGAGCGAACTCGTTGTACGGCGTATTGGCGGCGACTTCTGCTCGAATCCAACTGCGGAACGCGGTCGCGCCCTGAGGAGCCAGATACTTTCGATTCACCTGTAGAAGATCAGCCCACTTGTTCGTCCAGTGGTCAACAAAGTCGTCCGTTCCGATCAACTGGTCAATCAGCTCGTACCGCTTGGCCTTCGTGTCACGTTCGTCAGCGAGAAATTTCCGGACTTGATCCGCGGTCGGCGGCAGACCTGTCAGATCGAGGTGGACGCGACGAATGAACTCAGTCTCCGAACACAACCCGGACTGCACGATCTTCATTCGCTCAAGCTTGTTGGCAACGTGCCCGTCGATGTAGTTCCACTTTTCTGGATCCACCCAGGTGAATCCATCGCGATCGCCCATCGCCGTTAGAGTTGTCGCTGCATATCGACCTTCGAATCGAGCCAGAATGGCCGATTCGCCGCGACGTTCTGTTGTCACCAACCCCGAGGCATCAGTCTGAGCCACGTCCCGGTTGCTGCTTTCGATGAACGATTCGGCAGTGACATCTCGAACGGTCCCGTCGGCATAGGTTGCCAGAATCCGCATCTGCTGTTTGGCCCCAAGTCGTTGCACGACGGGCATCTGCGGTTCGATCGTGATCGACTCGATCCGAGCGGTCGCCAGATTCAGCCTGGCTCCACCGCCGATCCAGCGACGGATGATTTCGTAATAGGGCTCTCCAGGCTTGGTAACCTGTCCTCCAAGGTGTGGAACAGCTCCGGTCGCCTTCAGCAGCATGAGGCTGTTTTCAGGTGCGGCGATGTTCGCACGCCTCGACGCCAGTTCGTCGGTAAAGGCTCTGGTGTCGTAGATTGGGTCGTATCCTCGAAGCGACAGTTTGAAGCCATCTTTGCCATCTTTCGAACCGTGACATGTCCCGGCATTGCAACCGAGTTTCGACAGGACCGGAGTCACGTCGCGAATGTAATCCGTCGGTGCGATCCGGGCAGACGTGACCTTAACTGGAACCTGAACCGTCTGCCCGCCGACGTTTGCCGACAGTGTTGTTTCACCCTGACCAAGAACCCTGACGAGTCCACTGCTCGACACGCTGATCACGTTTGGCTGTGCAACGGAGAACTGAACCATTCTCGTCACGTCAACAGTGGTTCCGTTCGCCAGGCGGCCAGTCAGCACCAGTTGACTCTTCTCAAACGCTCCCGCCAGTTCGATGGCGTTCGGAATGGCTTCAATCGAAACGAGTTTGTCGTCAGCAGAAAGCTGTTCTATTGCCGCACCAGAGATCTGAGCTGCATTAGAGTCGACGATTGCAACCTGGTCTTCTGCGTTTCCAGATTCGCTCAGCGGCACGGCGAGGAATTCTTTCACCAGGTTGCCGGTCTCAGTTTCGTGGATTCGAACTTTGCCGTTAGAGCCTCCGGCGACGATCTGTTTCCCGTCAGCAGAGAACCGCACGGCATAGATGCCGGCGTCTTCAATGGCGATTTTCGCAATAACCGGAAGGGACTTATTCTGATACGCGGACACTTTCTTCTTCTCGGCATCAGACTGAGCGTTCACGCGTTTTGCCAGGATCACCTTAATATCGTCCGGAGCTCCGGTATCAACATCGGTGTCGTAGACGATGATGTCACCTTGTCCGTCGAGACTGCTTCCAGCAACGGCCCGACGACCATCTGCCGAATAGTCCACGCTGAAGACTCGCCCCCGCAGTGGCGCCAGTTCGCGAATCAGGTTGGCATTGTCACCAATCACTCGCTTGGTGATGCGGAAAATTCGAAACAGCTTCGGCACGCCATCCGCTCCACCGACGATAATCTCATCACGCGTTGGATGCGTATCGACGGACGCGACTCCGCCTTTCAGCGCTCCGGGAGTAATCGACGTGACGTTGTCGATAAACCTCTGAGTTGCCACTTCTGTCAGTTTCGCCGTTCGGTCACGACCGACGGAGATCACATGATCGCCCGTCGGGTTCCAGACGGTATCCAGAACCCAGTCGCTGTGAGCACCGTTAAACAGCACCTGTTCGCCGGTTTTTGAGTTGATCGCTCGGACCGTTTTGTCGGAGCATCCAAAGGCAATCCGCGTCCCGTCCGGAGACCAGCTGGCTCCGTACAAGGTGTCATAGGATTCCGCATGCGACAGCAGCAGTTCCCGTTTGGCGACATCCCAGACCTGGATCTCGCCCATGCGCCCTGGCTTGCCACCGGCGACTGCCAGTTGCGTACCGTCCGGAGAGAAACGGACTGATTCAATTCGCTCGGACAACCCAATAAGTCTGGCGACGATTGAGGAACCGTCTGCATGGTGCAGCAGGACTTCGTTATAACCAGCGACAGCGATCAGCTTGCCATCCGGTGAGAAATCCAGAGACGTAATCACAGGCGGAAGGACATAGACGGGTGGATGATCGGCGTCATACCTCACGTCGGCATTTTCAGGAGTGTCGTCCTTCGCGCCCTGGACGATCCACTTCCTGACCAGTTCGATCTCTGACTCATGCAGCGGCTTCTGGCCGCGAGGCATCTCGGACTTGCCGTCTTTCGGCGTGATCAGCTGAACGAGATAGCTGTCATCCGGCTTGCCTGGCACGACAGGAGCTTCTTCGCTCTCCCCCGCCTTGATCAGCAGGTCGTACGACGTCATCACATACTGGCCACTGGACTTCGCTTTGGCAGGCTGATGACACCCCTGGCAATTCGCCTGAAGAATCGGTCGGATGTCTTTGTAAAAGCTGACGCCGGGAAGAGTGCCTTGAGGCTGCTCTTCAGCGCCGGCAACAGAGAGAACCGCAAGAAGCAGACCAACAGAAACGGAGCATGCAATCGTCAATTTCATTTCGTCACCCGTAACGAGTTCGAAAGAAGTCCTATCCAGCCAGTGAGTATGCTGAATCAGGCATCCGTAGGAAGGCGATCAAGGCAGGACGTCTCGGAGGGATGAATGCCCGAGATCAAATTCAGTGAGGATCTCATCCAGCAGCATTACTGACCACTAAGTTAGCGGCTCAATCAGGACACGGCAACTACGAGATGCAGCATTGTGAACGACGCCATGGTCGCGTCAGAGCCGGACGACAATTCACCCGCCGTTGTCAAATCAGTTTTCAGGTAGGTCAGGCTCTGCCTGACGAAAACCGAATTATTTTTCGGTAATGCCGTCACCAGTTTTCATCAGACAGATCCTGAAGTGTCCGAAATCGCCAAACACACGATCGCCCGTCCACCCTTCTGCTTGCCGGTTGTCCGTGAATCGCAGGACGATCTATCATCCTGGCATTTCCGTTGGTCACGGTCTAAACGTTTTTCTAATCGGTTTTGTATTCCGAGAATGTATTCGGACATGGAACAGCACCATCGGTTTACAGACAGCAAGTGTCACATGTCTGATCGCCGTTTCAGACTCGTGATGCTTATCGGAGCCGCATTCATTGCCGCGTCACTGTCATCGTGTCGAGAATCAACTCAATCCACAGTCCCAGCAACCGGCAGCGAATCTCTTGAGCATGCATCGGACGCGGTGGCGACGACTCTGCTACCGGCGACGGCACAACCAGATTCGACTCGTGTACGTGGTGAAGAGGACTGGTTCGACGACGTGACGGGGTCGTCGGGGATCGTGTTCACCTATCGAAACGGGAATGACGCGGGTCAATTCACCATTCTCGAAACCGTCGGTGGCGGTATCGGTATGTTTGACTTCGACTCCGACGGACTGCTGGACGTGTTCTGTGTCGGAGGCGGGACGATCAACCCGGATACGGCGTCTCCGTCGGGACTGACCTGTCGCCTTTACCGGAACGTTGGCCACTGTCGATTCAACGAGGTAACGGACCACAGTCACGTTCCTGAAGGAACTGACTATTCGCATGGATGCGTTGTGGGAGACGTGGACAATGACGGGTTCCCGGACATGTTCGTAACGTGTTTCGGCCGCTCCTGCCTGATGCTGAACTGTGGAGACGGCACGTTCATCGACCAGACCAGCTCCGCAGGTCTGGCGGTACAATCATGGAGCACAGCGGCAGCATTCGGGGACCTTGACGGAGACGGGCAAGCGGACCTGTACGTGACCGGCTACACCGACTGGACGCCGCAGATCAATAAGCCCTGCCGACAGTCACCCGATCAATTTGCGGATGTCTGTCCGCCACAACACTACAGCCCTGTATCGGATCATCTTTACCTCAATCTCGGTGACGGTCGGTTCCGCGACATTGCTGAAGAGATCGGTGTCCGGCGAGACGGTATGGGACTGGGTGTTCTGGCAGCCGACGTCAATCAGGATGGTCAGCTGGACTTCTTCGTCGCAAACGATGTCACGGCAAACCATCTCTATCTGGGATCGGACGGCAGGTCGTTGACTGAGGCGGGCGAGGTATCCGGGGTTGCGTACAACGAAAGTGGCTCTCCGGAAGGCAGCATGGGCATCGACGCCGAGGACATCGACGGAGACGGACTCAGTGAGTTGTGGGTCACCAATTTCGAGATGGAGGACAATTCACTCCTGCAGAATCGCGGCAACGGGTTATTTCAGCACGCCACCGCTGCGTTCGGCCTTGCAGGGCAAAGTCGAGTCAATGTCGGTTTCGGAACTGGCCTGCACGATTTCGACGGCGACTCCTGGGTGGACATGTACGTCGTTAATGGCCACGTTTTATACAAACGCGGAATTCGCCCCTTTCGTCAGCCAGCGTTTGTCTTTCGCAATCTGAAGGGCAGGAAATTTGTCGATGTCACGAAGTCGGCAGGGACCTGGTTCGGCGTGACTCATGCTGCACGCGGTGCCGCTGTCGGCGACCTGGACGGCGACGGCATGCTTGATCTGGTCGTCAGTTCGATCAACGAGCCGACCGCCATTCTGCGAAACCGACTTCCCGCGACGAACTGGGTGCGACTGCAGCTCGTCGGTCGGTACAGCGCGAGGATTCCCGTCGGTGCACGAGTGACGGTGAAGGCGTTCGATCGAAACTGCGTAAGGCTGGTCAAGAGCGGAAGCGGATACCTGTCACAGTCTGATTCATGCATCGTGATTGCCGTAGAGGCAGCCCGGACGGTCGTCGATGTCGAAGTCGTGTGGCCCACTGGCACACATGAGACTTTTGCGGGACTGGTGACTGGAACGGACCACGTGATCATTGAGGACTCAGGAACTGAGTAACATGACAGCCTCCAGAAACTCACGAAGGTCTCGATCACCAGGCAAGGCAGAGCGTCGAGCGTCACGACGCTGGCCGCGCTTTGCTGCAGTGTTCGCTGTTCTGATCATCGCGCCAACAGTCTGGTGGGCCATGTCAAACGACACCGCCAGAGTGTGTCGGCAAGCCAGCGAATTACTTGCCACGGACCCAAACCGAGCGGCGGCGATGCTCGAACAGGCAGTTGCCGATGCCGGCGGAGACGCGCCCGACGCTCAACTGTTGTGGACTCGCGCATTGCTGGCGGCCGGGCGTCCTGCGGAAGCGTTGGGCTGCTTCAGTCTGATGTCCAACCCGTCTGCCGCAGATCCTAAGAAGTTGCTGCAACTGGCCGACGCAGCCACGTCGTCAGGGAATCTGCTCCTGGCTCGTTTCTCGCTGGAAGCAATTCCCGCAAACAGCAGCGATCGTCCTGCGGTGTTACATCGACTTATCGCTCTAAGCCAGCAAACTGGCAATGTTGGTCCCGTGATGGCCATGGCTCGAGAGCTGTTGACCCTGCAGCCTGACAACGCCGAATCCTGGCTGGCTGTCGCTCAGGCCGAGGAGCAGCAAATGGAGCTGCACGACGCCGTCAGAAGCTATGGGGAAGTTCTGAAACGCCAACGTGATCCTGAGCGACGTGCGTTCGTGCTGCGTACACTCGTAAGACTTCAGGTTCTGCTTGGTGAGCGAGAAGCTGCCCGCAGCTCCTTCGAGGAGCTGACGACGACAACTGCACTCGAACTCGCAGATCGCATCAACGAGGTTCTGCTATTGCGTCTGGAAGGCGAAACTGAACAGGCACAACAGAAGATCGAGGAAGTACTGGCTCTATCGCCTGACAACATGCTGGCGCGTGAAACTCATGGAACACTTGCCTTCAATCGTGGCGACAATGACACCGCCCGGCGTGATTTCGAAGCGGTCGTCCGGGATCAGCCCCGGAACAAGCAGGCTCACTACAAACTCGCCCAGGTGCTGCTTCGTTTAGGGCATCAGGACGAAGCGCAGAAACACTTCCAGGAGAATCGTCGGCTCACAGACATCTCCACCCACATCCTGAAACTTCAGGCCAGCACTGCTGTCGGCACCGCCGAGATCAGCCGGCTGCATGAGCTGGCCGCCGCCTACGCTCAGCTCGGGCAGCTGGAAACGGCGACGCGGCTCCGGGAAAGCGCACGTCGCCTCGTTCCTGTCGACCAGTAACTGATCTCGCGGTTGGTCAATCGACCAATTCGATGTTGATCGCGTTCTCACCTTCTTTGACTTCAAACGAAAGCTGGGACGTTTCGGCACTCAGATAGCGTTCGGGAATGACGCTTTTCGGTTGTTCGGGAAGCGTGCCTTCCATGCCGCGTTTCATGATTTCATCGTCGCTCAATCCCATGTCCGGCAACGGGGGAGTCACGCCGACGTTGTATGTTCCGACCAGTACGTGCGGAGCACTTCGCATCAGTAACTGATAATTGCCGGCGGCATCCGTCTTACCGGTCGCGGTATAGCCGCCAGCGTCCTTCATAAACACGACAACAGTCCCTTCCGGAACCGGAGCGGTTTTGTAGGTCACTGTGCCCGATACGGCGCCAGTCTTGCCCTCAGGCAGAGCATTTCCATCATCACCGCAACCGCATGTCGCCAACAAAATCGCACCGGCAAGACATCTTAAGACGCTGACTGAACACTGCATGGGATCTCACTCACCTGTGACTCGGGGTTGAATAAGCAGGAAAGTCCCGCCCCGTCGAATGACGAGGCGGGACTGAATTTGGACGGAATCCGGAATCGCAGAGCCACGCCGTTAGAAATCGGCTAACTGACCTCCGTCATTTCTTGTCGCCGCTCGTTTCAAAATACTGAGGTCCATGTTGCTGGACAGAAACCGAACTGCCCCATCCGCCAGCAAAGCATGCACACCGCCAGTGTGCGCTGAGAAGACTCCGTTGTTCGCGCCGTCATTATTACAGACACCGGGAAGCACAGCGCCACCAACTTCCGTCACAGCATTAGCCGCATAACGAATCGTCGTGAGGTTGAAGTGACGCGCACGGTGGACCTCACTGTTTCCATCGGTTCCCATCATCCACCCGTGGTTGTTGTTGATCTGAACGTCCTGTCCGAGAGCATTGGTCGCGAAGCCTGATTGTTCGCTAATGGCAATAATATTGCTGGTTCCATCGGTCATGTCCTTAAAGTTGACTGTCTTGAGAGACAACAGAACGCCGCCGCGGGCATGAATCCCTTGAGAGGGGCAACTACAGCAGTTGTCGCTGTTGTACTGCGGCGTCGCCGTCGAGTTCACGAAGGTATTCGCACTAACCACGGCGTCGTTAACCGCACCGGAAATACCGACATATTGAGCTTTTTGCGAGAGAATCCCGCCGCCCGTATTAGCAAGAATAGGAAGCGGGCTCGACGGGCATTTCAGGAAATCGAACACTTTGCCTCTGACAAGTGGGCCGTTAATCGTCTGTCCAATTCCCTGCCCGGTGTAACCGTAGGATCGTCCATCAAACGTCAGCGAATCGTAGAGCGGTGCCTGGTCGAGATAGGGAAGCAGCGCCATCCAGAACGACCCACCCCAACCACCCTGTGCCGCAGTTCTTACGCCAATGGGGAAGCTCAGTGAAGTGTCGTGGTAGTTGTGCAGTGCCAGTCCGATCTGCTTGAGGTTGTTCTTGCATTGCGAACGACGAGCCGCTTCGCGCGCCTGTTGTACAGCCGGCAGCAGCAGTGCAACCAGAATCGCAATGATCGCGATGACCACCAGCAACTCGATGAGAGTGAACCCAGAACGACGTGGTTTTTGAGCCATGACAGTTTCCTCTTCGTGAAACAAGGAATGCGTCTTCGGATGAAAACGCCTACAAGAAACAAACTGCCGCCCTGAATCCACCAAACGCGACAGTTCCGGCTAGTTTGCGCACC
>JAQBWV010000158.1 GCA_027624335.1 Planctomycetota bacterium | reverse complement strand
CTCAACTATCGACTTTCTGGTACTTGCCGGCGCGAGTTCCCGATTGCCGTTGTTACGGGACCGCATTAAGAATAGAATCGAGAACGAGTTTCACGGGCTTCATGTCTCGTATGACTCGAATGGGGCCAAGAGCAAGGTGGCTGCCGGGCTCGTACGAGCGATGGACAGGATGGAAAATCGGAAACGAATTACAAACTTCTCACCTTCAATAGATTACGTAAGAGCGCCGATCGGGCTGTACGTCAAGGCCACTCGGAATTTCTACCCCGCCATCGAGACATGCTCAAAGGTTTGGGCGGCGAGCGGAGAAGATGCATGGCACAAGCTCGCCGGAGGGTTCCCGTCATTATGGTCCGGTGACGGCCGCACGGTGACGCTCGAACGTGAGATCTCGAAATCCCGGTACGAGCTTGCTGGGGCATTCGACCTGTCGGTTGCTGCCGAGCTACCGGAAGACCAGTCGGTTCTAGAGAGCGACGAGGACCTGTCTGTCTGGGGAAAAGTACTTCCAGATACTATTGAAAAAATGGGCCATACCGTGTTCATTCGAATGTTGGGTTCCGAGAATCGGATTGGACTGAAGGTTGTTGTCGAGCGCGAGGCCCGTAAAGAAAGCTTTGGAATTTGGGTCATGACCCCTCCTGCGGGCTAGACGCGGGTCGGAAACCGCGAAAGGCGACATCATGTCATCTAATCCACCAGCTGTCGAATGGAAGGATCCGGCAGCAGTTATGGGCATCCCCAAGGTTCCGATCGATGTATTGACCAGTTGGGCCGGGCAGCAGTTTCCCGGTACCGATGCTGAAGTTGACGCCCGGATATTTGTTTTGGAAGTGCGGGATTCGCCGACTTTCCGAAAACTGCAGTCGGAAACAGTGGGGGCGTCGCTTGCAGGAGCAATCGAAGTCATTCTGGATATCAGCTCTCGCTTTGACGCCTCTCAAGAAACTTTGCCGAAAGGCGATGAAGCAAATATTCGCACAATGTGGTTCGGGTGGTCGCGCGAAATTCAGGCCGTCTGGCGGTTGCCATCTGAGGACTGCTGGCAAAGATTGCTGATCGATCTGCCCAGGCAAGGTAACCGACTGATTTCGTCGATGCTTGCGTGTAGTCTTGAGACATGTTGCCGTGGCACCTCCGATACGATTCGGAATTCTCTTCGCCGCATGATGGACGTCGAATGTCGCTGGTGCGAAGGCATTCCGCTGCCACCGGCCTCAAGATTCTCTAAGGATGATTTGGACCTGATCCAGCCGTTCGTCAACGCCGGTTTGAAAGACCGAATGACCATCCTCGCGAGCGACCTTCGTAACCGTAACCCGGGGTCAGGTTCGGGCTCGATGCGATTCATGACGACTGTCCATCGATACCTCGACCTAATGAAATACGCTTTGGCTGGCTGGCCAATCTCCAGACGCCAGATCCGAGAACGCCTTCAGTCAGTCACGGAGTGCCTTGATCCCGCTCGATCCCATTCGGACGCCGGAATTGAACAATGCATCACTGAGATCATCAAGACTTTTGATGACCTCCAGCCTGATGCAACCGGTGAGTCCAGGGCGGCTGCATGTTCGGCATCAGCCTTGGCGTCCCGAGTTTCGGGGACACGACCCGAATTGGCATCCGGAAAAGCGCAGCAGGCCATGCCGAACTGGCGCAGGCAGCTTCGGGCTCTCGTTGATGACGTGAGCGCAAGCACGCTCCCGTCTGTTGCGAAAGCCGGAAAGTGCTGCGACGCGGCACTGCGGGTGGTTGACTCCGACCGGATTGAGGACGCCGACGCAAGGCAACTCCTGGTATGTCTGATGCAGTGCGATCAGGCTACACGTGAATCCGGCAATGATTCTGATTCTCTTAGCGAACTCAGGCGACTGCTCCGCCAGTGCCTGTTCAATGGGGATCTGTGCGTGCCACAGTTCAGGCTCGTTGAGTCGCAGCTAATCGGGCAGCCACTGCGATCATGGATGGGACAGGTCCAGGTTCACGAATTCATTGAGCACCCCAACAGTGCCACGAATACGATCGTGGGAGTCGTGACGCCCGGTTACGAGTCCGCGGAAGGTGAGACGCTACTTCAGGCGTGCGTGCTTGTCGCGCGATAACTCGCCTGCGACGCTATCGTTTCCGGCTGACGGTTTTCAGAACTCTATGAACTGATTTGACGTGAGAGAGCGTCCATCGGGAGAACTGTTGGTGGTCGAACCATGGTCTTCCGCAATTATGCAAGCAACCAATCCAACTACTCACAGGACAGTCCGCGCTCGACCGCAAGATTCTGAACGAGCTACGTCACTTTTACGGATGCCAGGACTGCTATTCCTTGGTTTCAGTCTGAGCAGCCCTCGTCGCAGAACGCGGGGCCGGATCCAGAAGGATCAACCTAAGGCCGACGTCCATAGGAGGCAGGTTCATTCCGTCATACTCGAGTTTAAGACGCCCAGCATAAGGTTTGTCAGGTGTTCCGTTCTGACGCGCCGGGAATTCGACCCACACCCTGAGACGTCCACCCTCTTCCTTAATCTTTTCGATCTTCGGCCCACG
Organism: Planctomycetota bacterium; assembly: GCA_027624335.1. Lineage (GTDB taxonomy): Bacteria > Planctomycetota > Planctomycetia > Planctomycetales > Planctomycetaceae > JABMPE01. Next base: position 12,503 of record JAQBWV010000158.1, on the reverse strand, counting down.
GAGAATGTCGGACGCGTCATTCTTCAGTCGCTCAGGAGGTGTTATTGTCAGCTTTTTAGCTGAGAGGATGTACTTCTGGCTGTCGGGAGTCTGTGAATATCTCTGCAATAATTCATTACCGATCAAAACCTGACGAGTGACCTTCGCACCGAGTATCTGCAATACCGTGACCGCATCTTCCTGCCCAATTCGCTTCGAGGCTGTTCCGGGTATGTCGACAGGAAATTCGAGTGTCAGGCGATTCATGATCAACCGAAACTCTAACTTCAGCGGTGGGGCGGTAACTGCCGAAATTTCGTCGCTGATCAGCCACAGGACGCCATGATACTCACCAAAGGGGGCGTCGGCAGGGACCCCGATTTTCACACGGACACCGTCGTTTTCCACAGGAAACGTCAATGGGTCGGGAGCGTCTTCGTAGCTGAACATTCCGCTCACTGTAACCGGGCCAGGCTGATCCGACTTTTCGACCAGATTGATCGGTCGTTCCTGGATTTTCGGCGCATCAGGCTCCTTATTAGCCTGAATTCGGTACTTCCACTTTCCATTCTCAATCCACTTGATACCGACGTCAAACTTGACCACCTCTTTCTGGCCGCGTTCTACGAACACTTCCGGGGCTGGGCTTGGTTTGATAACCAGTTGTGGCGGCTCCACGACAAGCGTCACCTCGCATTCCTGACGTTCGAACTCGGGCGGATCAGATTCGTCAGCGATGACGATCTTCACCGTGTGCTTCCCCACGGCGTCAACCTCAGGAGCCGGATGAAAATGGACCTGAAATGACTCAAACTTGTCGCCCTTCCGCAGAAGATTCGTGTTCTGCACGCGGACACCGCTGCCACCGACCGCCAGCCACAGCTCGTCTTTACTGAATTGCTTGCTGTCGTCGGACTTCATGATCTTTACAGAAATTGGACCCTTGTAGCGGGGAGGACACTCAGACGCCGTCCACGCAAACTGAACTGGATCCGAAACGGCGAACGACTTCCCGGCTGCAATGGTCAACGTCTGCCGCTCAGGGTCCACTTTCGTAGGAAAGCTAACAAGCAGATCCACCTGTCCGCTAACTGGGGCGACTCCAGCCCCCGTCGCGATTAGCTCGTAACGATGAAACCCATAACGGCCCCGTTTGTTGAGGTCGGGCACGAAAACTAAATCCATGCCGCTTTTCCTGGATGGGTCGACTGTCAATGGAAACGCGGCGTGCTTCTGTATTCCACGAGTACCAATCCACAGTTCACTGTCTTCAAAGGGCGCCGGTTCCCGGCCAGCCGGGCCGCCTGGCCACCTGAGTTCCAGCGCAACGGTATCACTCTCTGGTTTCTGCTTTGGTGTCTGCCATTCCACAGTGACGGATTCCTTCGCCGATTTGTTAGAATTGCCCACGGCGAGCCGAACCGGGTCCGGGCTGATGGTGATCTCCCCCTCAGCCTTCAGGGTGAGCGGTATCTGATCACTTCGCACTCCGTTGCCCGAAACACGAATCCAGTAGAGCCGAGATGCGCCAACAAGGTCGGTCCAGTTGTCAGGCTTTACATGGACGGACACCATGTCACGCTCATCCTTGCCGTAACTGACCCGCACACCGCTGACTTCGCGTACTGCAGTTGGCGGAGTACTGACGCGGCGCAGCCAGAGTTCCTCCGGCTTCAGTTTTTTTGTCTGTCCCTCTTGCAGAACAATCTCGATCTTCAGGTTCTCTGTCCCAAGCGGTCTTAACGTGGGGGACTTGAATGCGACAACCAGTTCTTCCAAGTCAGTCATGTTCTTTTCATTGACCTCAAGCACGACTTCCCGAGGCAGAAGCTCAATGGAATCATCATCCTGATCGACCTCAAACGGAATGACGTACACATCTTTCTCAAGGCGGACCTGAGACGTGCCCAGAACGGGCACGATTCTCACTTCTCCCCCAGTGTAATTCCCATCCGGCGGAAGGTTTTCCAGCTTCAGGCTGAGCGTGACATCCGCGCTCGCGCCGTCAAATTTTAGCAGTTGCTGTGACGCCGACAGCAGTGTCTCCCCGACTTTGACTTGAACATGCCTGGCGTCCAGAGGGCCGACGTCCTTGTCGCGTGGAAACACTACGGACGCACTGACCGCGACGCTGTCTGTGAACTTCGTGCCCTGAATCGGCGAAATGTGCACCGTGCGACTTGGCGCCCGGCGCTTGTCAAGGGTGACGATCTCGGCGGGATCCAGGATAGGTCGAAGATAATTGCCAACGTAGATCGTGCGTGGAGGGAGTTTGAGTTTGTAATTGTGCAGCGCGTGGATTCGCCCGCTCGCCCCCTTCACCCCTGTTGCGGTGACCTGCAGAGTAAAGGTTTGCCGTTCATTTCCAACTGCCTGATCTTTCTGGTCCTTTGGGAACAGCCCAGGCGCTTTCAGGTCCAGATCCGCTGAATACTCCATCGTTCCCGTGCGTTCGAGCTTCACAGGTGTTGCCGTTTTGCTATTTCCTTCAGCTGTCAGGGACGCCGTCAATTCAAAACCATCCGGCTTGAAGACGTCGTGGTCTTTCATATCGACAACAACGCGGATCGGCTCATAACGGAAAAAGTTGCTGGAACCGTCCACTGGTTGTTTGACTTCGAAAAGCTCAAGTGTCCGTTTGACAAGAAAAACAGCTTCAATCTCCTTCGATTCGGAACCAAAATCCAGGCGAAAAGAAACAGCCTGATCCTGGTCTGCGGCGAGGTGGGTAGTAAACCCTGCATCCGCATCACGAAAGTCAAAGTAGTACCAAGCTTGACCAACGTCTATGGGACCATTTTCTGACTGGAATTGTCCAATTCGGGTCTGCGGTTCGGGAGGCCTTAAGCCATCCGGAAGACCAGTCCAGATTAATTCTGGTTTCCGCCGCGGAGGGAAAGTGTTGCGAGGATCTTTATGATTCCCCGAACGTCCGTCCTCAACATACACGAGAGCTCCGGCGTCAATAATGCCGCGTAATGGTCCACTCGACACTGATTGCGCAGGGTCGACCGTTAGCTTCCAATGGTGTTTCAGTTCCTCAATCCGCTTCATGAACACATTAATCAGGTCTTTGTGTTCTTTGACATGCTCGTAGTGTGCGCCAGAATTCGTTGAAATTCTGGACAGGAGTTCCGAGTCGGCGCTCGCTCCCAGACCGATCGTATATACCTTGGTCTTAGTGAGCTCCAAACCCTGCTGGAGCTGTTCAAGGGTTTGATGCCACCCTTCAGATTTTTCGCGAATCGGTTTGGTCCGCCGATCGTAATCCACGTCTTCGCGGCTTGGCTCTGATTTATCTTTGATGACTGACGTTTCTTCCCCGTCTGTCAAGAGGATCACAAATTTTCCACGTGGGCGTGCTCCCGATGATTTGAGAATTGCACTCGCACGTTCAAGGGCGCGAATAATTGCCGTGAACCCACTGTCGGAGTTGTATTCATCGTGTCCGTTGAATTTCTTGATGATTGAACGATCCTTAAGATCCGTAGCCTTTGCGACTGTGGCAAAGGACTTTAGCCTCCTTGATAATTCAATCCGTTCTGTCGGGGCTCCCAGATCGTAAAAGTCATTTCGTAGTCGTCCCGGTACGGCAAATCTCTTCAACACATCGCCATCCTTCGTTTCCCAAACAGCTGGCGAATCAGCATTGAACGGGATGACTGCGATCCGGTCTTCCTTCGTAAGAAGGTCGAGAGCAAGCGAGACACCGTCCCACCGTAATCGATGAGGGTCGCTGCCAACATAATCATCTTTTCCCGCGTGTGTCATGCTGGTTGACACGTCAACAAGCACGACGAGGTCGAGACCACCATCGGGTATTTCGTCTGCATCCGCTGTGGTCACGGACATCAGGGCGAGCGTAGCAATGGCGGTGACTGCCATTGCGCGAGTCCCGTTGAAAAGTCGGATGATCATGAACGCCCCCATTTTCGTTTTGTCCGTCCCGATTCCCTGGCGGCGCGCTGGCCGCGATCGTCGGTTTTCGTTGAACCACTTTCCGATGACGCCGAGCTCGGCTTACCCTTCTGCGGGTCCGGTGATGGTGAACTCTCTCCGCCTGATGAGTCGCCTTCCGTCCGCGGAATCAGAGATACTCGTTTGCCGACCCGTTTTGTTGCGGCCTCGCCACCCGTATCAATGATTTTGATCAACCGTTTGGTCCCAAGCACAAGAACGAACACAAGTGGAATCAAGAAGAGAATGAACACGATTCCGTCCTGAAAGTAGTGCCGCCAGGGACTATCGACCTGAAATTGCAATGGCAACGTGATGGCGTGGTAAGCAACGTTGCCATCGGAGTCCCGCGACTCCACTAGAAATCGCAGATGATATGTTTCAGCTCGCGCAGTGCCGCGGACCGGATCGAGGTCCTGAAGAGCAATTTCCTTTTCAGGGTCATCCGGGTGCCGCGGACGGGCCGATGCCGTGAGATTCAGTGTCAGTGATGAATCGGTTTCCCACTCCGACAACAGACGCCGGCTAAAACCTTCCTTCTGGACAATTGCATACGCCCAGGCACGTCCCGCTTCTGCACCACCATTTGCCGTCGACTGCCCTGCTTCCTCACTCTGCTGCTCGAGTGCGAGGTTTGGAAGTGGTTCGAGTGCGGCCGCCGTGTCCAGCGGTTCCGCACTCTCGGGAGTCGCGCTTGAGAAAATCCCCTTCCAGGTCACCTTCAGTGACCGGCCAGGCAGTGTACTGGTGAAGTAGAGAGCCTTTCGACGTGTGGCGATTTCACCCCCCGCGTCGGAAGGACTGTGGCCCCACCAGTCCCAATGGGCCGGTTTGTGATTGGTAAAGACCACCACCTTCCTACCCAGCAAATTGTTGCACTCGACAAACGGCGTAAAGGATGTTTCTCCTGCGTGCAAACCACCGGCGGTCACCCCTGGGGCAAGGCGCACGAAATGGGGAATGGGCTCTGGACGCCGCTTTGTGCCAGCATCAGGGGGCCACGAACTGGCGTAGATTTGATCACCCCCGCGATTGGGGAAGGCGCCGCTCTCAAGCTTCAGTTCGAGGGTATCAGCATGGTCTCCGGCCTGAACGACAACGGTCACTGGTTCTTCGAGACCGGTCTTTGAAACGGCATAGACTTTGACGGAGTCGCCCGCAAACGGATTCCGCGCATCGACAACGAAACCCGGACCGATCGGGCAGTCACACTCAGGTGGCGCGCCTCCGCGGTTCAAGTCAGTTACGGAATTCTCCACCGAACCCGAGCCGTGAGTTTTCCTGTATGCCAACAGTCGGGCAGCATGACGCGAATCTCGTGCTGGAAGACCGATGCGTTCGCACCATAAACGATAGCTCTACTTTGGACACTTGTATAAATGACTCCATGCTTCCACTCATTGAGATACCCACACGAGGGCGTCTCACAAAGCTCATTGCTGCCAGCGTTCCCGCTCGCCAGATCGCTGATCAGATCGATTGGCGGTCCACGCAACGGCTTTTCGGCTGAAAGGACAGTCACGGGACTACCGCCCCAGTCGCGCATCGGCAAAGGGATCCGCAGGACAGGTTCATCGGAAGATTCATGCAGAAGAACGAGTTCTCCCATTCCAAGGTCACTTGCCGTCGAGATCGCTTGACGGTCTTTGGTTGCCCATCCGAGAGTCTCAAGTGTGATAGCAACGGACATCGGCTTTCCAACATTGAGCTGAGGATCAGCATGTATAAATCTCACGTCAGCCACATGTCGCCCAGGCACAACTACCGTCACCGGCCATTCGCAGACAAGCTTCGGTTCCGAATTCGGGATTTCGTCACAATCCAGTTCAGCCTCGATCACCCCTTGAAAGACGCCTGATGGCAACAGATGTGGGTGCAGGACATGCAAATTGATGCGGGCCTGATGACTGCTGGTGATTTTTTCCGGTGTCGGTTCGAGGCGTATCTGCTCGGTCGATCCTGTTCCGATTGAAATCGACTCACCACTTTCACTGATCGACGTCAACTTTTTCATAGGCCGGAGACGCCAGTTCCACCCGGAAGTATCCTCTCGGATATCCGGGCTCGGCAAATCCAGTGGCTGGATTTCTCCGGTCGCCGTACCTGGTGCCTCAGGGACGATTATGATGGTCTCTTCAACGGGGAGTCTTACGATTGGCGAATCCGGTGACTGTTCGTCGGCGAAACAGGCCCCAACAACTCCAAAAGCCCAGCACAGAGCAACGACTGCGGGTACAACTCGTCTTGGATACATGAGTTTGACCAGACCATGAGCGGAGAATTACAGTTGAAACCGATCCAGTATTGTCGGGCTCCCATTCTACCCAGAGTTACGCACGGATGGGAACCAGTTCGCATCCGCAGAGCTGAATGTGTTCTTCCAGTTTTATCCGGCGGTGCAGGAACGCCCGAAGTCAGTTGCGGATTCCCCGCAATCCTCGCACACCCACGGCTGTTGTCGCAGCAATGCTCCTGACATTGAACCTCACGACGATCAGCCCGTTTGCGACGGGCAACCTGTGACAGGCAGCTGCAACCAGGCAAATCGACCAGGAGAACAGAAATGACAAGACGGCGGTGGAGCGAGACGGAATCCCGGGACGGGAATGACACCCGGCCAGCTTCAAGTCCTGTGCGAGAAGGCCAACGCTGGAGCCGTACAAGGAGCAGCGGCGGTCCGTTCGCCTTGTTCGCTACATGCGGGGCGCTGCTGGCCGGTGGCATACTTTTCCTGATCAGCGAACCGGGAGTGCATGGAGGCAGTAGTGTGCCCTATGCGAGGCGTCATTATCCCGTTGGGCTCACACAGTGGGACATCACAACCGATCACGATGCACTGTATCTCCGGCGGATCATGCCGATCGTAAAGCCGGGAGCGCTTTCGAATGTGACTTTTGTGAAGGGAATTCGAGACCTGCTGGTCAATCTGAGTGACGAGACAATCCTTTCAATTCACATGAAGGACACCATGCCTCTGTCTGGCCAGCCAGAATTCCAAGACGTCCTGGTCCAGGTCGAGGATTGTGCGAAGATTCTGAATATTGCGGTGCCCCCTCGCGTTTTTGTCAAGCAGGGCGATGGTGTCAACGCCTATGTGACAGGCTTTGACGAGCCCCATGTCCTGGTTCTGACGACCGGATTGCTGGAAAAATACAAGAAGTTTCCCGACCAGTTACGTTTCGTCATTGGGCACGAACTGGGACATATTAAATGCGAGCATGTCGAAGCTCATAATCTCGTCAGCGCGTTAGTGCATCTCATCGGTGGTCGTGACGGGGAGAGCCTGCGTGCTCGACTACTTGTCCCGGCACTGTGCCTTGAACTGCTGCATTGGAGCCGCGCTTCTGAAATGTCGGCCGATCGAGCGGGGCTGCTCTGTGTCGGCAAAGTGCGAGCCGACGGCGCTTACTGTATTTACACGGCGGAGCAGGCATTAATGCGTCTGCTGCACGCCACAGACAGGCAGGTCGACGCTGACGTGTTTCTTGACATTGACGAAAAGCTGGAGGACGAAAACTCCGTTGCTCACTTGCTCACTCAGATTTATGGACTAGGCAGGAGCCACCCGTTCATTGAACACCGCATTCGGGAACTGCGGACGTGGTCCCAGACGCCCGAATTCGCGGCGCTCTACCGCCGAGGCAGAACGCCTTCAGAACAACAGTTTGTGATCGAATCCATTTCCGTCGCAAACATCCCAGATACCGATTCACTTGCACTGGGGAATGCGGTCAAGTGTGACAGTATTGTGGTCGTTGCCTGTGGAGATGTTGAATTCCGGTCACTCGTAAAGAAGGACAATTCCAACCCCGTTTTCAATGGGCTTGGCTGGCAGGTGAATATCCACGCGAACCAGACATTGAATGTGGATCTGCTGGACAGCGATTTGTCAGATGAGGACCTGATTGGCTCGATCGCCGTTCCACTTGTGCCCAACGCACGTGTCGCCACTCAGGAGCTGCCCACATCTTCTGGAGAGCGGGCTCAGTTGACGCTCCGATATCGTCCCGCCCCGTGATGCGACAGCGTTTACTCTGGTGCTGAAGTCGGACCCCTGTACTGGGAACCGCCTCCTGACCAATAGAAACGGGATGGCTGCCAGAAAATGAGGAGACGGGGTCTAATGCTGAAACGGATTGACGGAACGCTCTTACTTGGTATCTGGCTGCTTGGCCAGGCGCTGATTCCGATTCTTGAACTCAGTTTTCGGGGACGTGACGCGATTCTCGCGCTGTTGGCAATTGCCGCTGGTGTCCTGCTGATTGCTGGGCGGGCGGCCGATCGGCTTGTTACCGGACAGACCGCAAAACTGCTCCTGGCCGGATATCTGATTGCGCATGGAGTGCTGGCGATCACGGGAGTCACGACCGAGGTGGCAACGACGCTCCTTGCGATAGCTGGGATCATTGCGGGAGTCTTACTGATTCGTGGATGACAGTCAGCGATGCCGGTCCTGCAAGCATTGTCCGTGAAGACAAGTACTTGGAGCGGCGGAGCGGCAACTAACCCGTGAGCTGGTGTACGCCGGCTAATCGATATGCGCAGGTTGCGCACTTTGAAAGTTCGCAATGTAGAGGTGTCCCATGTGGCGAATCGTCGCTACGGTCCTGTTCTGCGGCGTCCTGATGATGCTTTCGCTGCTGACTCCAACGGCGCAGGAGCGTGCCAGTCGCGTCGACCCACTTGCTCACCCTGAAGGCTCGGCCGCACGTACACTGGAACGTGAGAGGATTACACCGCGACAATCCGCCGCCTCCCCGGTCCCGGTCTCCGTCAGGATTCCGACCGTCGCCACGCGGTCACGCCGTTTCTCGGCCCTGCGAACTAACGTTCCGGATTCGCGTGTGGCTTTGGCGAGGTCGTTTGACCCGAATCTCGACTCAGACCCCGAGCAGTTTCTTGTCAAAACAATCGCTTCCCTGACCGCAGACGTTGATGACCCGGTTCACCAAGTGACTGCGATTCATGACTGGATCGCGGATAAGATCGCTTACGACGTCGACCTTGCGGCGGAGAATCGGCGTCCACCGGAAACTTGGGAAGGAACGATTCGGAAAGGAAGTACCGTCTGTTCCGGCTACTCGCGGCTGTTTCAGAAAATGTGCGACCTTGCCGGATTTCGTTGCGAGTTTATCCCAGGGTACTCCCTCGGAATCCAGCTTGAGGGACCGGATGCCCTGATCGAGGAAGATCACGCGTGGAACGCTGTTGAAATCGACGGAGAATGGCACCTTGTTGATGTGACATGGGCCGCCGGTGCTGTATCGGGGAAGGAGTTTAAGCGTCGATTCAGTCACGACTACCTTTTTCTGCCGCCGAGAGAGTTTCTGCACACTCACTTCCCTGGCGACCGTAAATGGCAGCTGATTGACCCGCCCATAACGAAAGATGAGTTTGCACAATTGCCACGGTTGAATGGGCGTTTTTTTAATTTTGGTCTGGAGATGTCTGGTGGCTCCATTAGCTGGCAGTCAGTTCGGGACAGAGCAAATTTCGAACTGGTCGTCCCTGAAGAATACCGCCTTTCATGTCATCTCGTGAGATCGGACGGCGAGCCTCTGGAGCGGCAATCGTTGATTCAACGCACGGGATCGCAATGCCGAGTGCTTGTCGCGTTTCCGGAGTCCGGTCAGTGGACGGTCCAGCTTTTCGCGCAACACCGGGAGGAAACCACGCCGTCGCCAATTGTCGGAGCGGTCCGTTTCACTGCTTCACACGGAACGACTGCGAAGTTTCCCAAGCTCTACGGTGGGTACTCTGCAATGCGAGCCGGCCTGCTTTCACCACTCTATGTCCCACTCTCCACGGGCAACACCGAAATGTTCCGAATTCGTGTCGATGCCACGAACGAAGTCAATCTGGTTGCCGACGGGTCATGGCTGCGAATGACCCCCAGCCCTGGCAACGCGAGCGTCTTCGAGGTCAAACTCAGGATTCCTCCATGCGACAAACTCAGGATTGTTGCAAAACAAGGGCAGAAACATGTGGTGCTGACTGAGTTCATGCAACTCGAAGATTGACCATCGGCTCCTCGACGGGAAATTAAACGCACTCGGTTTCCCGACCCGTTTCGCATGTTCACGCACCCATTGGCTACCATCTCCCACCACTTCCGCGTTCTGGCAGAGGCCGTAGCGGGCAAAAACTCCACCGCATTTCAGCCCGCCGTGTCACCGCACACCCAATAAAGAGACTCGACTATCTCACCCCACTCGAAGCTCTCTACAAGGCCGGATTTGCAGTTCAGATGTGAATTCACGTTCCAAGTTCGTCCTCGGTGTCGTGCGGACAGAAGAAACTGTGACCAATCTCAAAGCCGGGGCCGAGATTCAATTCTGGTGCTGCGAACATGAGACGAAGCGATGGCTGATCTTGCCGTCCGCGTTCCACGACAGCGAAGTCGGAGCCTTACGTCGACCCGATTCCGGGCCGACTCAGTCGCATAATCTCTGATCGCCAAAGAACTTGATCGTCGGCTGACTTGTTTGACCCTACGAGGTTCATGATCTCCTGGGTTCGCGTGACGTGCCCCATCACCCTTGAGGCGCAGCCCTGTGAAGGTGGTTCTTGTTATCGATTTCTTCTTGCGAGGAGCTTGGCGGTGGCGACGTGTTGTCCGTTCCCGGAATAGTGTCGAGCTGGTTGCGGGACCTTCGGACTGCGGGGGTGTTTCTGAAGATGTTTCAGGGAGACGCGCCGAGCCAGTTGCCTCAGCAACGTCGCCATTTTCGCGGGACTCAGATCCTGAAAGATGGCCCATTCGGCAGGCGGGATCGCAATCATCATGCCGTGATACACCTGAGAAATCTCCAGTGCCAGGTAATAGCCTGACAGATTGTCTTCCACGATGTCTTCACCATGCACCGATCGCAGTGCCGCATAAATCACTGACATTCCGTTCCACGCCATCAAGGCCAGGCAGAAGGCAAACACGGCCGCTCGCGGATACGCCAGTGTCTTGATTTCACAGGTCAGGTTTTCGGTCATCTCCTGGAACAGTGTTTCCACGCTCCAGCGCTGGCGATACAGATCAGCTACTGTCAGCGCGCTCGCAGCCTTCACCGGCAGGTTGGTGAGAATCCGAAGTTCTACTTCACCATCACGAGTCGGAGTCTTCAGCTTCACCGTCACCAGGCGAGCGGTTCGTAGACGCCCCGTTTCGGGTTCTTTCAGTGTGACTTTCTGCTCGAACACGCGACCAGTCTCGGTGTCGCCCACGAACCTGCATCGCCCATTCGTCTCAAACGGCATACCGGCGTGATGACGGATGACGAACCTGCCGCGACGTTTGGCAATTCCACATAGAAAGCCGAGTGTGCAGAAGTTGCGATCTGCTATCCACAGGTCGTCCGGACGAACCGTCGGCAGTACCTGGTCGAGCAGCGACCTTTCCTGAGCATGGCCGTCTTCGCAGGGGAATACGTCTACTACCAGTCGCAGGTCCGGATCGAGCACGGCCAGAGCCTGTCCGGGCAGAGGAGCGGCCGTCTCCGAGCGGGTTTCCAGAATGCGATGCTCGGTCGCGGAGAAGTGGTTACCGTCGAGGACTCGGCAGTGATAGCCGGGCAACAGAGCCGTCCGTGCGCCCAGCTTGCGAATGACCGGAGCCAGTTGCGTGGCCGAATCACGGACCAGCACGGCCGCCACTTCCGGTTCGACCCCGTTGAGTTTCAGATAAAACGCCCTGCGGGAGACGGGCAGAGTGTCCACACGATCCTGCAGCGCGGCGCCGACAGAGGGATTGACATTAAACACCACTTCGCCCATGACTTCCGCAACCGTGGCGAAGGGCAGCCTCCGCGTATACTGAGTGACGGCATTCTCTTCGAACAGTCGCTCCAGCCTCTCTGGGTGAAACAGATTCTCGACAATCCCCCGCATCATCACACTGACAGGACTGGCTTCCACAAACTTTTCGAACGGAGCACTGAGTAACATCCTTGTTACCTCTTTCGAACTTCCAGGGTTTCATGAAATCAACAGCATTGCCCTATTAACCAACACCTACCGGGTACCAACAGACCAATACTCCAACCCTCAACGCACCTTCACAGGGCTGGGCTCAAGGGGTTTTCCACGGACCATCCGCATTTGAGTCGGAGAACTCAACACTCATATTTGGTCAACATGAGCGAGGTGCCCACTATGAAGCCAGCACGATGCCGATGGCACCAGTTCACATTCCAATCGGGCTTTCATCTTTCGGCTTGCATCACATGGCGGGAAACGTCTGGCAGTGGTGCCGAGATTGGTTTGCTGACGACTTCTATCAACGTCCTGAATCATTAGAGACCAATCCCGTCAACACAGTGGAAACGGGCGTTCGTAGCGAACGTGGCGGCAGTTGGGTTGGGCCAATCGAGTTGTGTCGCACCACATACCGGCGTGGACGAGTCCCGAACGCCCGTGGTCGCTGCTTGGGATTCCGTTGCATCAGTTCGGTCGAGTCGTTGCCAAAATGAATATCAGCGCGAATTCACATCTCAAGTGCAAAGCCGGCTTTGAGTAGTACTTCTCTTGGAGTTTGATAGTTCAGTCGCTTTCGGGGTCGATTGTTCAGTCTGTCG
>JAQBWV010000005.1 GCA_027624335.1 Planctomycetota bacterium | reverse complement strand
CCCTGCAATCCCTTCAGGAATTCTGGCGAATTCCACTACCCGAAAAATCGCCTCTGACAAAGCACTAGCAGGGTGCGTGACTCGAAAACATCTCCGACATGAATCAGCCAGTCAGCGCGTCCGATTCGATTGCTTTGCTTTCTTCGGTTCAGCACTCGTGCCGAGACCTGTAAAACCACTCGAACAGGACGCGAAATGGCGGAGTGAATTTCTCGGGCGTCGCCGTCAGCATCGTCGCAATTTCGTCAAGCGTCAGAAACTCAGCACTGGCGATTTCGACCGGATCGAGAACCGGTTCAACATCAGTCACCAGTTCATACAGAACCGTAAACTCGAAAGCTGTCTCCGGTCCCGCTGGAAACTTCGCGAGGTACCGGATCGGCGAATCCAGCGACAATTCTTCGCGAAGCTCACGAACAGCCGCCGTTTCGTAGTCCTCTCCCGAGTCCACATGTCCGGAAGCCGACGATGTGTAGCAGCCGGGATATTGATCCTTCGAGTCAGAACGCAATTGCAACAACAGACGCCCGTCAGTTCTTAGAACGAAGATGCTGACTGCCCGATGCAGTAAATTCTGATCGTGAACAACCGATCGAGGAGCCTGCCCGATCACCAGATCGGCGCTGTCGACGACGTCGAAAATCTCTTCGCTCATGATTCGTGCGACTTCCCGTTGGAACCTGTGCGAGTCGAGTCGTCACTGACGTGCAGAGTGGTGACGACTCGGCAATGATGCTCGAGGCGTGAGTCTGTAACGATGACTTGCCGCAGCGTCCACCGTGCCACCGCCACGATTTCAGAACTATGGAACTCAGGATGTCGCATCCCGTTGTTGACTCACGACGCCCGATCCTGATCGGCATGCTGCATGTTCCGCCGTTGCCGGGGAGTCCCTGTGCGAGTGGTTCGTTTTCCGAGGTACTCGATCATGTCGTGAGAGATGCCGAATCACTGCTGAAGGGTGGCATCGTTAACCTGATGATCGAAAATTTCGGCGACACTCCATTCTTCCCCGGAGTCGTACCGGCTCACACAGTCGCTCACTTGACCGCCATCGCTGCTGAAGTCTCATCGCGATTTCCCAACGCGAAACTGGGACTCAACGTTCTTCGTAATGATGGCTGCAGTGCGCTCTCGATCGCAGCGGCGACGAAGGCATCTTTCATCCGCGTCAACGTTCTGTGCGGAGCACGCGTGACGGATCAGGGAATCGTACAGGGCATTGCTCACGACCTGCTGCGTCTGCGAAAAACACTGTCTGCCGAGCACGTGGCGATCCTTGCTGATGTTGACGTCAAACACTCAGCATCGCTCGCCGAACGACTGTTGGCTGACGACGTAGAAGACACTCTCAAGCGAGGCCACGCGGACGCGATCATCATTTCAGGAAACGCCACCGGAGCAGCCGTCGACGTGTGCCAGCTGGAAGAAGCCGTTGCCGCAGCCGGGTCTGCTCCGGTTCTGATCGGCAGCGGAGCGACCGCCGAAACCGTCGCGGCCCTGGCGGGGCTGGCGTCTGGATTCATCATCGGCACGGCAGTTAAGCGAGACGGAGACGTGTACCAGCCGGTCGATCCGGAACGAGTTCGCGAGATCGTCTCCGTGTGTCAGTGGCTGTAGACGCTCGAACATGCCGTGACAGGCTACTAAAGCAGCATTGATGATCGACTCTGCACGGGGACACGGAGCACGGTTGACCTTTGCGCCCCCGCTGGCCGCATTTCGCGTGAAAACGGTCAATTAGACTGTTTGACCTCGAACCCGACGTGCATCGAACGAGTCTTTCCTGGCGACTGTCAGTTTTTCTGTCGGCATGTTCTGGCCGACTCTGTTACAGGAGAGTTTCACATACCCCACCATTTCGAAGAGAACCAGAGTGCCGTACAGTGCCCACATGGCATCACTAAAACACCAGATCGTCGAGTGTCTGAAAAAGCTCGGCACCAGGCCGGTTAAACCCCGCAAGATTGCCCGTCGACTCGAAATTCCCAAAGAGGAACGAGACCACTTTGACGCCGCGATCCTCAGCCTTATCTCTCAGGGCAAAATTCACAAGAACAATGAAGGGCGATTGTCTCTTCCGGAAACTGCCAGATCGGTCGGCAATTCAGCCTCCAGCTCAGCTGACAGTTCAACCGACGGGCTGATCGCCGGAGTTCTCAAGAAGACTTCCAGCGGCAGTGCCTGGTTGATTCCGAATCGCGAACTCAAGCCCGAGTCCGGAAGCCCCAACTCGCCGTCGGATCCCGATCACAAGATTCCGGACGTCCATATTTATCCGGAGCATCTGGGGGACGCTCAGAACGGCGATGAAGTTCTGGTTCGGCTTCTCAATCGGCGTCAATCCGGCGGAAGACGCAGTGGGCACGTCGAGCAAATCGTTGAACGAGCAACCCACACGTTTGTGGGTTCGTACTTCGAAGAGTGGAGTCAGGGCAAAGTCCGCATCGACGGCGGAGTCTTCTCGGATCCCGTTTCCGTCGGTGACCCTGGAGCGAAGGGCGCACAACCTGGTGACAAGGTTGTCATCGAAATCGTCCGCTTCCCGACTCACACTCATCCTGGTGAAGCAGTCGTCACAAAGATTCTGGGAGCACGTGGCGAACCCGGTGTCGACCTGCTGGCCATCGTTCACGAGTACGGGCTGCCGGATGAATTTCCGGAAGAAGTTCTTGCCGCCGCTCGCGAGCAGTCCGACACTTTTGATCCGGCACACCTCGGTGATCGACTGGATCTGACGGGCGAAACTATCATCACCATTGATCCGGTTGACGCTCGTGACTTTGACGATGCCATTTCGCTATCGCGATCCGCAGACGGAAACTGGCAACTGGCGGTCCACATCGCGGACGTCGCGCATTTCGTCCCTGAAGGCGGCGCTCTGGATCAGGAAGCAAAGAAGCGAGGCACCAGCGTCTACCTGCCCGGTCGCGTCATCCCCATGCTGCCCGAGACAATTTCGAACAGTCTCGCCAGTCTCCAGCAGGGACAAGTGCGGTTTACAAAGACGGTGAAGATAGAGTTCTCGCCGGATGGCACGCCGCTCCATACCGAGTTTCACAACTCAGCCATCAAGGTCACGAAACGCTTCTGTTATGAAGACGTCATGCCAATCCTGCAGTCGCCAGAGAAATTCGCTGCGGACGTTTCTGCTGACGTCCTTAAGCTGCTGGCGGACATGCATGAGCTGGCCATGCTGCTGCGGGGCCGACGGTTCGAAAATGGCTCGCTGGAGCTACATCTGTCTGAAGTGAAGGTCGAACTCGACAAAGACGGCGTCGTTTGCGGTGCTCACGAGGTCGTTAACGACGAAAGCCACCAGATCATCGAAGAGTTCATGCTGGCAGCCAACACGGCTGTCGCGACAACACTTACCGATGCGGGCATCACGTTCCTGCTGCGAGTCCACGGCAGTCCTGACCCGATCAAGTTGAAGTCGTTTTCTGAATTCGTCGACAGTCTGGGGCTCAAACTGAGCAGCGCGGCCAGCCGGTTCGACCTGCAGAAGATTCTGGCGGAAGTTAGCGGCAAGCCGTTTGAGCAGGCCGTCAACTTCGCTCTGCTGCGGAGCATGAAACCGGCAGAGTACACAGCGCTCGACAGCGGACATTACGCCCTGGCGATCGAAAACTACTGCCACTTCACCAGTCCGATCAGACGCTATCCCGACCTGACAGTGCATCGATTGTTTGAAAAAGTTATCGAAGGAAAGACGAAGAAGATCGGGCTCAGCCAGATCGAGACCATCAAACTGGGCTCGCACTGCTCCAGCACCGAACGCCGAGCGGCTCAGGCTGAACGGGAACTCACGAGAGTGAAACTGTTGATGCTGCTGTCAACGAAAGTTGAAGAGACGTTCAGCGCCGTGATCACTGGCGTCGAAAAGTTCGGCATCTTCTGTCGCTGCGATAAGTATCCGGTCGACGGATTCGTTCACGTCAGCAATCTGGCCAAGGGGGAGCGACTGGATTACGACCGATCCACTTACACCATGACGGCTCGCGGCAGCGGTCGAGCTTACCGAATGGGCGACAGCGTGCAGGTCAGAATCGCCGTGATTGACCCGGATGAACGAACGCTGCACTGGGAACTGGTCGGCGAAGGATTTACGTCTCACAAAAGTCCCTCGAAGAACAAGCCGACCCGTGCTGAGTTGCCGGGCTCGCCGAGCTCTGGTAAGGCTTCGTCCAAACGGCGGAATTCCCGTAAGCGGAGCGCTGAGACTGGTACGGCAAAGAACGCTGTGAAAGGTGCCGTCTCGCGACATAAAAAGAAATCGGCAAAGCGAGCAAAACCGAAGGCCAAACCCCGCCGCCCGAAACGCGATGCTTAAGTCCACTCGTGAGTCTGGAACGAAGCACCGTCACGTGCTCTCACCAGAGCGATGCTCAACGCACCAGTTCACCAACTGCGGCGCATGCCAGACGGCCGATGACTGACCAATCGTACGTTGCCTCCGCCAGAGCCCGGCCTCGTTCGGCAAACTCTGCTGCCAGTTGTGGAGCTTCGATTGCTTCGAGCAAGCCTGCGGCAAACTGATCTCGCTCGGCGACCCAGAGATGTTCTCCGTGCCGACAGTCGATGCCTTCGCAACCGACCGGCGTACTGACGACGGGAAGTCCGGCTGCGAACGCTTCCAGAATCTTCAGCCGCGTGCCACCGCCCGAATCCAGCGGCACGGCCAGCAACGATGACTGCTCGAAGTAGACACCGACATCAGGAACGTTGGCGTGGACTTCAATATTCGGCAGGCAGCTCAACGCGGCGACCTCGGGCCCGGGGTTGCGACCGACGATCAGTAACCGGGAATCGGGATGCTCCTTGAGGACTTGCGGCATGACCTCGCGAGCCATGAACTCAGCTGCTTTTGCATTCGGCTGCCAGGACAACGCTCCAAGGTAAAGCAGTGTCGGACGTTCGTGATTACGACCGACGGGATACTTACTGAAAGCGGCACAGTCGACACCGTTAGGTACCAGACTCACGTTCCGGCCACCGAGTTTCCGAAAATAGTCCTGTTCCTGACCAGAAACCGTCATGATCACGCTTGCCGTGGCGGCCAGTTGCTGTTCCATGTAGCCCAGCAGTCGTGCTTCGTTATGAAGGTACAGATTGACCGGGAATCTTCGCTCCGTGGCAACACGTTTCGCGAGCGTCGAGTAGACATTGTGAAGATCCGCAACGACGCGCGATTTCGGAAAGAGATTTCGAAACGCCAGCGGATCCAGATGATCGAGATACACGACATCAGGCGTCCGTTCCGCCAGTTGCCGTCGAATCTCCTGTCGCATGGCCGGGCGATTGTGCCGATGGAACATCACATACGGTTCCTCTCGAACCGCCGACCAGGCAACTTTGCCCAGCTCATTCACCTTGTTACGCGGTGTCTGAAACGCCGGGACGACACGAATTCCATGTCGACCGAGCGCCTGTATTCCCGGATCGTCGGCGAATTCGACACCAGCAATAACACGAACATTGAACTGCTCGGACAGTGCCTTGAGGACGTGGAAGCTCCGAATATGCCCGCCAGTATTCAGCGGCCAGGGAATCTCGCTGGTGATGACGAGAACTTCCGGCCGTGCTGTCTGATTAGCACTCGATTCAGAAGTCGACAGTTTGTGGATGTCGGATACCGATGTCATATTTGATCTCACCTGGAAAACGCAGCGAATCCGACGGTCTCACACTGTCACGCACATCGGATGTCTCTCGGTGCTCACTTCGCGATGCAGCAGTTGCTCGTAGACGTCGACGTAATGACGATGCATCATGTCCAGAGAAAATCGTTCGGCGGCGCGGCTGCGGCCCTGTTCGGCAAGCTGTTGTCGCTGGTCCGGGTTCTGCCAGAGCGACTTCAAATGCGACGCCAATCCTGCATCATCACGGGCAGCAGCCAGTAAGCCCGACGTGCCATGCACGATGACTTCCGGAATTCCGCCGACGTCTGTTGAGACGATTGGAACGCCGGCGCCCATTGCTTCAATCAAGGTCAGGGGGATACCCTCGCTGATGCTGCTCAGCAGAAAAGCATCGGCACTGACAAAGAGTCGAGGAATATCTGTTCTCGCTCCCAGAAAGACGATGGCATCGTTGAGCTGACGTTCGGCAACAAGCTGTTCGAGCTGAGACCGTTCTTCGCCGGCCCCGACCAGGACCAGCTTTGCTGGCACTTTGTCATGACGCAATCGCTCGACCGTCCTGATCGCGGTGGCGTGATCTTTCAGAGCGTTGAGTCTCGCGACCTGCAGAATGGCGAAGTCGTCCTGCGCGAGACCGAGTTCGCTTCGCACGCTCCGTCGCAAATCACGGTCGTGACGCAGCGAGTGGAACTTCTCCAACGGAACGCCGTTGTAAATGACTTCGGTGCGACGTTCGGGCAGTCCTTCATTGTCGACCAGCGCTCGCCGCACTGACTCGCCAACGCCAATCAGGCGATCGTCCGAGCGAAGCAAGGCTCGATTGACTGCCACACGCTTTGAGCTGCGGGAATCCGGGTAGTGCCGCCCGTGCTCGGTAAACACGATGGGCGGCCAGCGGTACGCCAGTCTGGCAAGCAGCGACTGAAAGAACGGCGTGTACTGGTGGGCGTGGACAATCTGAACGCGATGCTGACGAAAGAAACCGGCCAGACGCAACGAACATTTCCAGTCGACGCCCGGCTGACGATGCAGCACCTGCATCGCCACACCACGTTCTCTGAACTCGTTGCCCAGAACTCCGACTTCGTCATCCAGACAGGCAAACACGAAGCGATATCGATCGGACAGTTCCCGCGCCAGTCCAGCCGCCAGAACTTCGGCTCCACCGATATCGAGGCTGTGCAGCACCTGACAGATCACCGGGCGATGGTCGCTGGCCGTTGCAGCACTCTGAATCACGAGGCACCTCCCTGTGAAACGGGAACAGGCCGTTGAGTCTGTTCCCGCACAACCGTGCCGCTGAGGTATTGATCCGCCCACGTCGCCAGAGTGAGCAGCGACCAGAGAGTGCTGCCGTGACGACCGGTGCCTCGACAGTGTCGGTCCAGCATCTGCTCCGCCGTCGGCTGATGTACGATGCCTGCCAACGATGAACCGGATGCCAGAACGGTGTCGCGGAACATCTCGCCAAGCGGGCCTCGGAACCACTGATCGACGGGGATCTCGAAGCCCTGTTTCGGTCGATCGATGATCGACGCCGGGACGAGACTGCGAGCCGTTTGCCGCAGCAGCCACTTCGTTTCGCCGCCGTTGATCTTCAGCCGGGCAGGAACACGGGCGCACAATTCAAGGAACTCGTGATCCAGCATTGGCGGTCGAACTTCCAGACCGTTGGCCATGCTGGCTCGATCAACTTTCACCAGATAGTCGTCCGGCAACAGCGTTGCCATGTCGGCAGCGATCATGCCGTTAAGCGGGTCCGAACCACCGTTCTGAAATCCTCTGGCCGCTGCGCGAGACGTCTCGTGATTACCGATCGACCTTCTCAGGTCGGCATTCAATAACCGATGGCGCAGAGGCAGGCGACAAAGTGAAAGCGTGTTGGCATAAGCCTCTCCGGTGGGCAGCGACATGTTCGTCAGGAATGTTTTCAGTCGAAGCGGTCGCGGCAACCAATCAGCCTTCGGCCATGCGGTAGCGAGTGCTGACAGCACGGACCGTTGCATCCACGTCGGGATCAAACATCGGATGGAAGCTTCCTTGAGATCATGTGCATAGCGTGAATATCCACCGAGAGCCTCGTCGCCGCCATCGCCCGAGAGGACGACTTTCACATGCTGGCTGGCGATCTGAGAAACCAGATAGGTCGGCACCGCTGATGAGTCGGCGAATGGTTCGTCATAAAACTGCGACAGCTTCGGCAGCAGTGAAACGGCATCTGGAGAGACAGTGTGTTCCGTGTGCTCCGCTCCGAAGTGCTCCGCGATTTCTCTGGCAGCGGGGAGTTCGTTGAACGCTGACTCGCGAAAGCCCATCGAGAACGTCTGGATCGGCGTCGACAGCGCGCGACTCGCCAACCCGGTGACGATGCTCGAATCGATGCCACCGCTGAGGAACGATCCAACCGGAACGTCGGCCCGCAGGTGAATTCGGACGGTCTCGTCGAGTTTGGCGAGGATCGCTGCCTGCCAGTCGGCGATGTTCAGAGTTTCGTCGGCTTCGAAGTTGAGCTGCCAGTAGCGACGACGCTCGACCTGCCACTGACCAGCGTCGACGGTTAGCACGTGTCCCGGCAGCAGCTTCTCGACGCCTTTGAAGATGCATCGATCGCCAGGGATGACGCCGTAGTTGAGAAACTCGTCGATGGCGACCGGATCGATCTGCCGTTGAACGTCGCCGTGAGCCAGCAACGGTTTGAGTTCCGACCCAAAGACGATTCGCTGTTCGTTGACGGAAACAAACAGTGGCTTGATTCCGACTCGGTCGCGGGCCAGCATCAACCGTCGCTTGCGAGCGTCCCACAAAGCGATGGCAAACATGCCTCGCAGTTTCTCGACACAGCGGTCACCGAGTTCCTCGTAGAGATGAACAATAACTTCGGTGTCTGAGTTGGTTCGAAACCGATGCCCTTTCGATTTCAGTTCGGATCTCAGTTCGCGGAAGTTATAGATCTCGCCGTTGAAGACGACTTGAATGGAGTCGTCTTCGTTCCCGATCGGCTGATCGCCGCCCTCCAGGTCGATGATCGAAAGGCGACGATGTGCCAATCCGACCTGGTGATCGATGTGGAATCCTTCAGCGTCTGGACCTCGGTGCGCGATGGAATCCGCCATGCGTTTCAGAACGCGTGGATCGACGCAACGTCCGGATTCGGCGTACACAATGCCAGCGATGCCGCACATGATCAAGACCGATGATTCAAAGACCGTTGGGGTTCCGAATAGATCCGCGGAACCAGAAATTCTTACAACGTCCTGCTGCAAACATAGGTGGTATTTGCCTGTGAAGCGGCCTGAATGAAGCTTCGCCGGGCGATGTCTGCGTAACAGATTCGCCCTGCTGACAACTGGCACGAGCCGTCAGCAGGTTCCAGTCTTGCCGATTGTGCTTACGATTCCTCGACGACCGAATTGACCAGCCGCTCCGTTTCGGCGAGTCGATTCTCGATTGGAACATCGGCATTTCGAAACCGGATCACTTTCGCAGGCACTCCAACAGCGATGGCGTAATCGGGAATTGGCTTCGTCACGACGGATCCGGCTCCGATTACACAGTGTCTGCCGACGTCTGCCGAGACCGTCGCTCCTTCCCCGATCCACGCTCCTTCGCCGATCGTGACGGGCAGGAAAAGGCCAGGCTGTTCACGAATCGGAATATCAATTCGCTCAATACCGTGCTGCTGGGAGCCGTTCATGATCGAAACGTTGGACGCAATCAGGACGTCATCTTCCAGCGTGATCGACCCCAAAGAACAGTAGGAGCCAACATAAACATTTGCCCCAACGCTCGCTGTCGAGTGCGAGAGGATCGAGCCAAACGAAAGGCACGCGTTCTCGCCGCAACGTTCCAGAGTCAGCGAGTAAAACGCCCGTCGCAAATACTGACCCGACAGACCGGGCAGCAGCGAGAAGGTTTCAGACCATCCATGGAACGCGCGGTCACGACCGATCAACGCCGCTCCGAGTCGATACAGACCGTAAGCCGGCAGCACCAGCAGCAAGGCCGTGAACGAGGCAAGCTTCTTTATCACTGACTTCATTTGAAAATATCTCCGTAAGTCAGGCTTAGCCTGACGAAGTCTCAAGGTGTCCGAACTCTGCTGATGTGGACTGCGCCACCATGTCGCGTCACGGAAGCTTCAATCGCAAGTCTTTAAGTTGCAGGCTGGATCCCGGCAGTTCAACTTCAAGTGGCGATGTTCGATCATAACTGCTTCAACAAACTGCGAATCGTTCCGGGCCAACGAGTCACGTTGGTCGCTGAAACAATTCCTCTGATCAACCCACGAGGCGACTTCAACTGCTGTTTGACTCGTTCCTTCTGTGGGACAAAATTCTGCTTCGGTTCCCAGTCACGCGGTTCAACTGTCAGCTCCTCTGAGCAGGACTGCATCCGCAACCAGCAGTCGCGTGTTCCTTCACTCATCGCGATCGCCAGCGACCGAGAGACATGTCGAGACTCGAATCGTTCGAGGTCACTCCACGCTCGATCCGCCAGTTCTTCTCCGCGTTTCAACATCGCTGTACGTTCCGCGGTGGAGCAATACTTTGCTGCCAGACGCAGCACGTTCGCTTTGCGAAGTTCCTGAGCCGCCCACGTCTCCGTGGGAAATTCCAGCTGATCGGGATGGTCGAAATAGGGCCGCTCGTTGTGCAGCATCCACCGACCGAAATGAGCCAGGCTGGCGACGGCGTACTGGTAAGCGTCGTCGTGTTCGTCCGCTTCGTGTTTGATGTCGAGGTACTTCGCGAGCGCCGACAGAAACACGGTGTAGGACCAGCGTGATTCCACATCGAGCAGTTCGAGTTGCGAGATGTCTTCTGCAGGGTGAACGACTCGTTGGATCAATGTCTCTGCGTAGTCAAGATAATGCCGTTCGCCCGTCAGCAACCAGCCGTCGACCAGCGCGTTGAGTGAGTTTCCAGACCCGCGCCCCGGACCGTGGAAGTCAGCCGAAGCTGTTGAGCTGGCAAGTCCCGTCGGACCTTGATCGAGCAATCCGAAGACGGTTTGCGAACCGTCGTCGATGTGAATTACCCAGTCGGCCAGTGATATCACAGCGGCACGCGATTCCGGATTGCCGGTCAGGTAGAAGTGGTACAACAGGCCGGTCGTGTAGCTGTGTTCGTCGCTCGGACCACCGCCATAGTTCTGACCGGGCTTCGCATTCTGAGCGGTGTAGGTTCGATGAGTGCAGGTTCCCGCGGCAGAATAGTGATCGGTATGCCAGAACAGTCCGCCGTTATAGGCCGCGCGATCTTCCTGCGTGTGATAAACGTCGATGTCGGCAACATGCCGCGCGAGCGGATCAAACAGGTCGAACCACGCCACTTCACCTGTCCTTGCCAGTTGCAGGATTCCTCCGTAAACCGAATCAAACTGATTGTTGTAGTGCGAGATGATCGGCCTCGGACCATCGTAGTAGGCGGTTTCGTGATCGGCCCACAGTTCCCCGAAGTTCCTCCAGCCGTACTCATCGATCGCGTCGCGTTTCGCCGTCACCGAGTGCTCGCCCCTGGCGGCTCCGGCGAGCAGCGTTGAGAGTCTCGAATGCGGGTCCGTCGAAGCCGGGCAGAAGTACGGGATCGCCTGCGTTTCGAGATGCCACTCGGGAGGCGTCGTGACACAAACTGGCTTGTGAATCCAGTCAAGCTCCTGCAGGTTCGCAACTTCCTGACCGAGTGACAGCCAGATGGTCTGAGTCTTCTGCTCGCCGCCTTGCAGTTCGAACTGATCATCCCATTGCGAGGGAAACAGCCCGACACGGATCTGCAATGGATCGGCCAGGACAGAACCAGGAAACTGTTGCCAGAACTCAGGAACGGAGACAGTCAGGGTTCCTTCGCCACCTTCCAGCGAAACGGTGGGCGACGCGTGATGGCCGGTTTCCGCTCGACCGGCGGAGCGCAGTTCGTATCCTCGAAACCGACATGGAATCCGGCCTGCGGCGTTGTTGTGGTTACGACTCTGCCAGTTTTCTCGACCACTGGAATCCTGATAGATCTCCAGTGTGCCGCCGTCACTTCTACAGTCAGCGTGGTCGACTTCCGTCTTCCAGTGAATCGCGCTGGCCGGAGTCGATCGTTGGCATTCGACTTCAAACGAGTCAAACAGGACTGAGCCTGCGTCGCCCAGATCCCAGACTCCACCTTTGTGAAGTGCCCGGTTGGGATTGTGAAGTCGCACATCGCACTTCACGTGACCAGTGTTCTGAAACGTGCTGATCCGAGCGGCAAAGCGCAGTCCGCGACACTTCGGAAACTCGCCCTCATAAATCACTGTCCAACGTACGGGACCGCTGGATTCGATCCGCCGGTGAGTGATCTGAGGCTGCAGCTTGTGGCCGCTTGCAGTGGTCAGCACGAAGTTGAGCTGCGTTTCCTGCTCTCCGCGACGGAGAACGATCGAGGCATTCTCCTGTCGCAGTCCAATCGTCTCCGCAGAACATGTGACCGGAGCGTCGGTCATGGTGGCGGCGCTACCGGTCGTTCTTTCGATGCTCCAGAGCGAAGTCTCAGGCGACACGTTCGGGGCGACGAAATCCAGCAGCGTCCACTTCACACTTCCGTCCGACCAGTGGGCGAGCGGCGTCGATTGAAGTTCCACCCGATTACCGTCGGGCGACTTCAGGATGAGTGCCTGATCGTCCTGCAGAAAACCTCGCGGCAGATCCAGACCGCTGGTCAATGGAACGCCCCGCACGGAATGCGATAGCTGACTGGTCACACAAAGTGTGGTGACTTTTGCGGCATCCGCGTTCTGCCGCCTGCCTGGATTCAGGAGTGCTGTACTGACTTTGTTCATCATGTTTTATTCAAACCTGTACAGTTTCTTCGTTCGCGGGAGCCTGTGTCGTTATCGGTTGCGACGCTGCCGCTTTTGACGCTGGTAGCTCGATCTCAAATTGCTCAGCCGCCTGTTTCGATAACGCATTCCAGTCAAGATGCCTGACGACCCACGGTCTGGCAGCTTTGCCCATGTCTTCGAGGCTGTCGCGGTCGAGTAACAACCGAGTGACTTCTGCCGCCAGTCCGTCGGCATTTTCGCAAGGCACAACCACACCCGTCCGACCGATGTTCATCGTTTCGCGAGTGCCGCCGGATGCTCCGGCCAGAACCGGACGCCCGCAGGCCTGCGCTTCGACCAGCACCATCCCGAACCCTTCGATATCCCGTCCGACCTGACGGTTTGGCAACGCAAACAGATCACACTGCTGGTAGCAGCGGATCATCGTGGCATCGTCCACTTCGCCGAGGAACTGAACGTGGTCGACGACTCCGTGGCTGACAGCCAGCTGCTGGAGCTGCTCGCGTTGCTCGCCGTTTCCGACGATCGCGAACAGGACGTTCGGGATCGCTTCGCGAATCGTCGACAACGCCTCGATCATCACGTCGTGGCCTTTGCGCTCCTGCAGTCGCCCGACCGTCAGGACCACAGTGCGATCGTTCCAGCTGAGTTCTCTGCGCACCGCTTCGCTGCGAGGTGCGGGGACGAAGCGAGAAGTGTCGACTCCGGGATGGAGCACCCGAACGTGCGATTCAGGCAGCACCCAGTTCTGTGTGAGTAGTCTCGCCGTGTTCTGGCTGTTGGCGATCAGGTAGTCAGCGTTGGTCAGAACTTTCTGCACCATCCAGGACAGCTCACGGCTGGTGGCTGCTGATTCGACGTCCTCACCATGCACATAGCAGACATACGGAACCCGGCACAGTTTCTTAATCAGGAACGCCAACCAGCCTTCCGGCAGGCAACGACCGCAATGCAGCTGTGTGACGTTCTCGTGGCGGACGACGCGTTTCACCGCTCGAAAGAGTCGCCAGTAATCCTGCAGCGCCGAGAAACTTCTCAAGCCCCACTGTGGCATCATCAACGCAAGACGGTAGAGATGCATGCCGTGCGTCGAGTCAAACTTCGACTGCAGGGGATGTTCGCCGGCGACAACGACAACCTTCTCGCGTGGCAGACGGCTATAGATTTCGTAAAACCAACGTCCGCTGCCGCCGTTTTGCGGCGGGAAGATTTCGCTGAGCAGAAGTGTTTTCATGATCGGAGTCTCGGTTCCTGCAACGACGGGGGGTTTGGTGGTTGACGAATTGGGTCGCAACGCAGAAGGGATGAACCGGAAACCGGTCTTCTCTTCCAGAACCTGCAGCAGCGGGAGCGCGACAGGACCAAACAGCACGACGGTCCAGAGTCCCGTGACAAGCGTGGCAATCGCCAGGCGAAAGGCGAGTCCCACCACTTCAGGAAAGACGAAGAAACGCACGCCGACATAAGTTCCGCCGACTGCGAAGGCCGCCAGCAGGCATCGAGCAAACGGGTACGGATAGCGGTCGACCTTGCGGTAAAACCATAGGCCGGTGAAGGAGAACGTGGCGTAAGTGGCGACACTGGCCCAGGCGGCTCCCTGAGCACCGAAGCGCGGGATCAGCAGCATGTTGCAGACGACGTTGGCCGCGACGCCGGCAATCGACGCCGGAATCAGAGCGGCAGTTCTGCGAGCCAGCAGCACCGGCACGCAGAACTGCGAATGCATCGCGAAGAAGACGAACGCCAGCACGATGATTGGAATCAGGTCGACTGCCTGACTGAAGTCGCCGGGCGTCAGAACCGGCAGGACAGGAAACGCGAACAGCGCCGCCGCCAGCATCACGACCAGCAGACCGTAGACGTAATACTTGAAGACCTGCGCGTACGTGTTCTTTGCGTCGGGCTGCTGAGCGATTTCGTACATCACGACGCCCCAGATCGCTCCGAAAGGAATCATGCACAGCGTGTTGACGGCCTGTCCGACTTTGTACGCCAGCGAGTACACGCCGACGTCGTCCAGGCTGGCGTACGCTCGCAGAAGATATCGATCGGCCTCGTGCATCATGAGCGACAGGAAGGCCTGAATGATCAGCGGCGAACCAAAGCAGAGCAGCGTTCGCAGCACAGCTTTGTCGAACGCAAATCGTGACTGGCTCCGCGCGAACAGCACCAGCAGGATTATTGTATTCACGGTGGCGGCGATCACGTTGCCGGTCAGCAGTCCGGCAACTCCCAGATCAAGACCGACAAGGAACCAGACATTCAGCCCGATGTTCAACAGCAGTCGACCCATTGAAAGAACAACGAACGTGCCGGACCGCTTTTTGACACGCAGCCAGGTTTCAAGCAGTTCGCTGACCGTGTTCATCCACAACGTGCCAGCGGCCAGCACGTAGAACATGGCTCCGTTGGTGATGTCTGTGCCAAGCGTCAGTTCGGCAATGGCGTGACGACCGATGACCAGCGGAACAACCAACGCGGTAGCCGATAGAACGACCCACGTCAGACCGGTCCACCAGACTCGGCTGCGAGCGTCCTCGTCTTCGCTGTCGAAGTGCGAACGCATCACAGCCGACGCCATGCCGGAGCCGATCAGAATTGCAAGAATCCCAGCAGTCAGATCGAGAATCGCGACGCAGCCATAATCGGCTGGACTGAGGCAACGTGTGTAAAGCGGCAGCAGCAGTACCGAAGCAAATCGGCTGAGGATTTGGCCCACGGCGTAAACCGATGAGTGTTTCAGGATGTCCTTGACCGGTTTCATGGGTTGTTAACCGCGATGGGCATTGACTACTCAGCAGGTGCTTTGTGAAGTCGCACAGTCCTCAGCCGCTGAGCGGCGACAGCATGCAGCCTCGGGCATTTGCCCGAGAAATTGGAAACTTCGCACCTTGTGCTATGGGATTCCTCGGACGATTGATGGGCCGATGACTTTCGTGAGCCAGACCGGTAGCTTCTGCCAGGTTTGGATCATCAGGTCGTACTTACCGCTGTTTGGTCGCATGTCCGTTGCTGCTCCCTGGCGAACGAAGTGCTGCCAGACGGCGGGGAATTCCTGAGCGCCCCACTGTGCCTTGAACTTGTGTGTTCCCGTACCTGTCGAACTGCGGCCGAAGTCGAAGACCTGCTGACCTCGCTCGATCGCGCGGGACAGCAGATGCCAGTACATCAGCATGTTTGAACTGCTTGAGTTGAATCGTCGCAGCGAGCTGGCGCTGGGAACTTCGGTGACTCCCGGACCGTGAATCAGGAGGCCGGATGCGACCGGTTGACGGTCCAGACGGACGCAGCAGATTTCTGCAGTTCCCGGAAACTCGTCGAGCATCGATGCAAACAGCTGGCGACTGAACGGCGGAGTGCCGAGGTCTCGCATGTTCTGTGTGAAGACCGCGTAGAACTCGTCGAGCAGATCATGAGTTCCCCAGCACACGGTGAGTGACTCGTCATTGAGCGGCTTGCGAACCTGACTGCGAACCTTCGACTTGAGCGAGTTCCACAGTTCGTCAGTCGTCGCGGGCAACGACAGTCGCATGTGAACTTTGTCGGTGACCGCTTCCGTCAGCCGGGGATGATCGACGGCCGCTTCGTGGCGGAGTTCCAGATAGCGCACGTCGAGTTGTTCCGCAAAGTCGATGGCTCGATCAACCAGTGCGGACGCGACAGAAGGTGTTTCGGCGATGATGCCGGATGAGTTGAGATAGGGCAGGCTGACGAGAAATCGCCCGAACAGTCGAGTATCCACAAACGCCATCGGAAGAACGCCGGCCAGACGCTCGCCGGAGGTTGCCTGCAGACAGACAGGCTGGTGCTGTAGTCCGCTGCTGAGAACTCGCAGCCAGGCGGCCTGTTGGTAGAAACCTGCGTGACCTTTGGCGGAGAGATATTCCTGCCAGGTGTCAGGCGTGCTCGTCAGCTCAACTCGTATCGCTGGATCGGCGATCACGGTTTGAGCTGTCGCGCGTGGGGCTACGGTTCGAATCAGAGTCGCTCTTCCGCTGGCAGCCACATTCTGGCCTGAATCAGATGGGCCACCGGACGGAGTTGCTGCCGCCGCTTCGCGGCTGTCAATCTCTGGCAGGTCGTCTTGCCTCGGGCCGACGCCAGAGGCCATGTGATGTAGCTGCGTCGCGGCTGAGATCCCTCTATCGGTCCGGACGATCCTGACGTCACGATCGCGACCCGACAGAACGTCGTCGTAAACGGCCGCAACCTTTTGCATACGTCGTTCAAAGCTGAATCTCTGTTCGATGGTGACCACCCCGGACGAGGCTAGTTGATCCTGCAGTGCGTTGTTCGAAAGGAGTCGAGAGAGAGCAAGTGCCAGCGGTGAGGTTTCTCCCGGAGGAACAAGTAGTCCGTTGAACTCGTCCGCCACGACGTTCGGAATGGCTCCAACCGATGTCGCAACCACTGGAACTCCGCACGCCATTGCTTCGAGCAGGGCGTTTGGAAGACCTTCCGACAGGCTGCTCAGCGCGAAAACATCGGCGGCGGCATACACCGTGCGTGGATCGCCAACGTGGCCGATGAGGTGAATCGAATTCTGCCGGTCAAGCTGCCTGATCAACGCTTCGAGAGAGGTTCGTTCAGGACCATCGCCAGCGATCAGCAATGTGGCATCAAGGCCCGTTTCCAGCAGATCGTCAAAGGCTCGGATCAGAACGTCCAGCGCCTTCTCTTTCGAAAGTCGACCAACGGTGACGATCGTCGGCTTGTCCGGATCGATGCTGAACTCGGCTCTGACCGCGAGCTTTGTCGGGCGGGACTGGTAACTGGCAAAATCGATTGCGTTATCGATCTCGCAGCACCTGCTCACTGGCACGCCTGCAGCAAGACACTCGAAAAGCAGTTTGTCCGAAACGCAGATGATTCGGTCATAGGATTTCAGACTGAATCGATCGATCGCGTGATAGAGCGGAGTTCTGTTCGAACGAACGCCCCAGCCATGCACCGTCGAAACCAGTTTCATTGGATGAAACCTGCTGAGCAACAGCCCGAGAGCGTCTGACTTGTAGTCGTGCCCGTGCCAGATCGCGACGTTTCGTTGACGGCAGATTCGAAGCAGACGACCGACGACAGAGAAGTCAGTCAGTCCTCGATCCGGAATTGAGATCAGTTCGGCATTCAGCTCCGCAGCCCGTCGATCGAGAACGGCGAATCCTGGATCGTCGGGTGGATGCAGGTACGCGCAGACCGAGTCGTAACCGAGGTCTTTCAGAAACCTCGGTGAGTTGAGGATCGTCTTGTCGGGGCCGCCGCCGGTGCCTGTGACAACTCGGACGTGCAGTACGACGGGACGTTTCGCTGTGTGAGCTGCGGGCACCTTGAGTTCCGGTATCCGGGATTACGAGGGATGACATGGCCGTGCGAGTCGTTCGGATTTGACAGGTGCCAACTCGTTGGCAGCGCCCGCTCGACTCAACCATCATTGGTTTAGGTCATGCCGAGTAGTCGGCAAGCGGGATCGCGTCATGAGACCTGGTGTCGGGGTGGAGGCGGTTCTCTGGTGAGACCTGCGCGGGCTTGGCACGACAAGCGGGAATACATTTGCCAGGCAGTGGCTGGCAGTCGCCAACGCCAGCCGGTGTGGTCGAACCGCTGATTCAGGCAGACAACCGGTCACCCGGCGCCCCGATCCCTCTGGACATTCTGGCAACACGACGGGACCGGAACTGGTTTGACATCATCAGATGCTATAAAAACCGCCCGTTCCGCGTGCGACGCGGCGATTTGTGTTTTGCATGCAACCATTTCTTGAGATCAAGTCATCATCATGATTCAGGTGAACCTTCCCGACGGAACGAGTAAGGAATACGACGCGGGCACGACGGCGCTGGACGTCGCGGCTTCGATTGGCGAGCGGCTGGCTCTGGCGACAATCGCCGCCGAGGTGAACGGCACGATCGTCGACGCGAAGCGACCGCTCGACGAGCTTCAAAGCGACGGTCAGCCTGTCGAGTTGAAGCTGCTCACCACTCGCGATGCGGCCGCTCTGGGAGTGTTGCGGCATTCGTGTGCTCACATCATGGCCCGCGCTGTCATGCGGCTTTACGAAGGTGTCGGTCTGGCCTTTGGACCGACGACCGGGACTGGCTTCTATTACGATTTTGATCTGAAGACTCCGATCAGCGACGAAGACTTTCCGAAAATTGAAGCGGAGATGAAAAAGATCGTCAAAGAGGCTGAGCCTTTCGAACGGTTTTACATGAACCGCGACGAAGCGCTGCAGTTCTGCGGGGATCTCGACCAGGAACTGAAGTGCGAACACATCGCAACGGGACTCGCCAGCCACGAGCAACTCAGCTTCTACCGGCAGGGCGAGTTCGTTGATCTTTGTCGCGGACCTCACATTCCCGACGCTGGAAAGATCAAGGCCTTCAAGCTGTTGAGCGTTGCCGGCTCATACTGGAAAGGCGACGCGGACAACAAACATCTGCAGCGACTCTACGGCACCGCGTTCTTCAGCAAGGACGACCAGAAGGAGTATCTGAACCAGCTGGAAGAAGCGCGACGCCGGGATCATCGCGTCCTCGGTAAACAACTCGGCCTGTTCAGCATCAGTCAGGAAGTCGGTCAGGGCCTCCCGCTTTGGTTACCAAAAGGCGCCACCATACGGGCGTTGCTGGAAGACTTCATCAAGAAGGAATTGACAGCTCGCGGCTACCAGCCGGTTTACTCGCCTCACATTGGTCGAGCGGAACTGTACGAAACCAGCGGGCATTTTCCGTACTATCGCGATTCGCAGTTCGCTCCCATCTTCGGCCACAACGCCGGCCAGCTGGTCGACTACTGGAAGCAGAAGCTGGCGGATGGCGAGCTGAATTCCGAAGACGAACAGCAGATTGGCCGCACGGCACAATTGCTGGGCTGTTCCTGCGCCGGCGAAGCATTGCAGGCCAATTCGCCCGATGAGAAAGCGAAGATTCTGCACGGCTGGGAGCACGGCCAGGAACGTTACCTGCTGAAGCCGATGAACTGTCCGCATCACGCGCAGATGTATAAGTCGCAGCAGCGAAGTTACCGCGACCTGCCCGTGCGGCTGGCAGAGTTCGGCACTGTCTACCGGCACGAGCAATCCGGCGAGTTGAACGGTCTGCTGCGAGTTCGCGGTCTGACGCAGGACGACGCTCACCTGTTCTGCACGGCCGAGCAGGTTGAAGACGAATTCAAGGATACGCTCGACCTGGTCAAGTTCGTGCTCGACGCTGTCGGACTCGACGACTACCGCGTGCAGCTATCGAAACGCGACCCAGCTTCCGACAAGTATGTCGGTTCCGTAGAGCTCTGGGCCAACGCCGAAGAGACACTGCGGCGCGTGCTGGTTGACTCCGGCCTGAACTTCACCGAATGCGAAGGCGAGGCCGCGTTCTATGGCCCGAAGGCGGATTTCATGGTCAAAGACTGTATCGGTCGTGAGTGGCAGCTGGGTACCGTCCAGCTCGATTACAACCTGCCCGAGCGATTCGATCTGGAATACACCGGCGCCGATAATAAGCCGCATCGCCCCGTGATGATTCACCGTGCTCCGTTCGGCTCGATGGAGCGTTTCGTCGGAATGCTGATCGAACACTTCGCTGGAGCGTTTCCGTTGTGGCTGGCTCCCGAGCAGATCCGCATCTGCCCCGTTACCGACAAGACGACGGATTACGCGAAGAAAGTCGAAGCTCGCTTCCGGTCGGAAGGCTTCCGAGTCTCAACCGACACTCGCAGCGCGAAGGTCAACGCCAAGATTCGCGATGCACAGCTCGAACTGATTCCGTACATGCTGGTCGTCGGTCCGAAAGACGAAGACCAGAACGCGGTGTCGCTGCGGGACAGAATTTCAGACACGGAGGGGCAGGGCGGGACGGATCTCGGAATGATGCCGATCGACGAGGCCGTTGCGAAGTTGAAGAAGGAAGTGGAATCCCGTCTGGTTCGACAGGCCGTCAAGTCGAGCTTCCGCTCGTTCGACAGCGATTCCAGCGAGCAGCACGAGTATTGAACGACATGAGGTACAGCAGTGACTGACAGAACGATCTACGGGATGGCTTTGGTCGCGATTTTTTTTTCGGGACTGACGATCAACGCGACAGAGCCCGATTCTCGGACGTTGGAAGCGAATGCGTTTCTCAACGAGTTCGTCGGTCGGCTGCAGCCACTTCAGACGGAAGTCAACCTGGCGTGGTGGGACGCCAGCACGAAAGGTGACGACGAATCTTTCAGGAAGAAGCAGGAAGCTGAGAACCGCATTGATGCCATGCTCGCTGATCCGGTGCATTTTCAGCGACTGAACACGCTGCGCGAGCGTGGTGGAATTCCTGACCGCATCGTCGCTCGACGGCTGGAAGTTCTTTATCTGCGTTGTCTGGAGAAGCAGGTTGACTCGCTGTTGCTGCAGGAGATGAACGCGAAGTCAAACACGATCGAAAAGGCGTTCAACGCTTTCCGGCCAAAGGTTGGCGGCGAAGAGATAAGCGGCAATGAAGTGCGGAACGTGTTGCTGAAGTCTGCGGATTCGACCGAGCGTCAAGCAGCGTGGGAAGGCAGCAAGGGCGTTGGAGCGGTCGTCGAGAAAGATTTGCTGGAACTCGTGGCTCTGCGAAATCGTGCCGCGCGACAGCTTAACTTTGCAGATTACCACGTCATGAAGATGTTTCTTTCGGAACAGAAACAAGGCGACATTTTAAAGCTGTTTGACGAACTCGACGAGTTGACTCGCGAACCGTTCCGGAAAGCGAAAGGCGAGTTCGATGCGAAACTCGCCAAGCACTGTGGGATCACTGTCGCAGAGCTGCGACCGTGGCACTATCACGATCCGTTCTTCCAGGATTCACCGGCGGTGTTCGGTGCGGACCTGGACGGCCTGTACCGTGAGCAGGACATTCTGAAACTGTGTCGCGTCTTCTATGCCGGCATTGATCTTCCGATTGAAGATGTCCTCGAACGAAGCGACCTGTTCGAGAAGCCGGGTAAAAGCCCGCACGCCTTCTGCACGGACATCGATCGCGACGGAGACGTGCGCGTCCTGGCTAACGTCGTACCGAGTGAACGGTGGATGGAGACAATGCTGCACGAACTCGGCCACGCGGTTTACTCCAGCAAGAACATCCCGAACACCGTGCCGTATCTGCTCCGCGAGAACTCGCACATTCTCACGACGGAAGGCATCGCCATGATGTTCGGCCGGTTATCGAAAAACGGTTTGTGGCAGGAGAAGATGGGCGTCGCTTCGCAGGATCCGGCGACCCGCAAAAAGGTCAGTGATGACGCGGCGAGAGTGTTGAGAAATCAACTGCTGATTTTCTCACGCTGGTGTCAGGTCATGCTGCGGTTTGAAAAGGGGCTGTACGAGAACCCGGCGCAGGACCTCAACAAGTTGTGGTGGGACCTTGTCGAGAAGTATCAGATGGTGAAGCGACCCGAGGGCCGCAACGCTCCGGATTATGCCAGCAAAATTCACATCGTGGTCGCACCTGTTTACTACCACAACTACATGATGGGCGAGCTGTTCGCGTCGCAACTGCATCACGCGATCGCACGCGACGTCGCGGGCGATGCCGATCCTCGCAAAGTTATCTACGCGGGTGACCGGCGAGTCGGAGACTTCCTGAAGAAGAAGGTGTTTGAGCCCGGTGCCACTCTGAGCTGGAACGAGCTGACCGAATTTGCAACCGGGGCGAGTCTGAACCCGAAAGCCTTCGCTGAAGATTTTCGACCATGACATCCAGGAGAAACCGCATGACCACATTTTCATCGATCAGCGAGATTCGTCGATTCTCTGCTTCGCACGTGATCAGGTTGATAGCCACATTAACCGTCCTGACTTCAGCCAGTCTGGCGGTCGTGAATGCTGGGGAGGTGGCATTCGATCAGGATCGACTCACGCAGATTGATGCTCGAATGAGAGAATTCATTGCGAGGCACCAAATCTCAGGAGCGGTCACAGCGGTGGCGACGAAGAGTCGAATCGTTCATTTGAGTGCTGTCGGGCAGGCCGATATCAGGAGCGGCCGCGACATGCAGCCGAATTCGATCTTTCGAATTGCCTCGATGACGAAACCGATAACCGCTACAGCGATGATGATCCTGCATGATGAAGGGAAACTGTCGATTGATGATCCGATCGAGAAGTTTATTCCGGCGTTCAAAGGGCAGATGTTGAAGGATGGAACGGCCGTTCGAGCAGTGACGATTCGTGACGCACTGACTCACACAGCCGGACTTTCGCGACCGCCGGGCGAAGAGTTTCTTACGAAGTCGCTCGAAGAAATCGTCGACGGAATCGGTCGAGCACCGCTCGCTTTCGAACCGGGTTCGCAGTGGCGGTACAGCAGCGGTTTGAATGTCGCCGCTCGAATCATCGAGGTCCTCAGTGGGGAGTCGTATGCTGACTTTTTACACAGCCGACTTTTCAAACCACTCGGCATGACAGACACGACGTTTGTCCTGTCAGAGGCTCAGGTCGCTCGGCTGGCGACGACATACTCTCCGAAGGAAGCAGGGGACGGCGTGGTTCCGTCGAGCAATGCGTTCGTCGTTCTGGATCCCAAAATCCGTCGAACGCCGAATCCTTCAGGCGGGCTGTTTTCGACCGCCGCTGACATCGCCCGGTTCTACCAGATGATTCTGAGCGGTGGCGAAGTGGATGGTCGCAGCATCGTATCTGCGAAGTCGATCAACCTGATGACTAGCGTTCAATCGGGAGACGTGGTCACTGGTTTTACGCCGGGCAATGGCTGGGGACTTGGCTGGTGCATTGTCCGGCACCCTCAAGGCGTTTCGCGGCTGCTGAATCCTGGAACCTGTGGACATGGCGGAGCGTTCGGAACGCAAGTCTGGATGGACCCGCAGCGCGGAGTCGTTTTTGTACTGATGATTCAACGGACGAACTTCGGCAACGCGGACGGCTCAGACCTTCGTGATGCCTTTCAGGAGGCGGCCATCACGTCGATTCGAGGAGCCGAGTCGGATTCGGCGAAAGTCGTTTGCTACTTCGGCTATGACCGGGCCATTGAGCTGACGAATGCCGCAACGAAAGTGGTGCTGTGCCCTCAGGCGGGCGGTCGCGTGCTGGAGTACTCGTTGAGCGGCGCGAACGCGCTGTACTTTGACGAGCAGGAAAAGGATTGGAAGCCGGGCGAACCGGGACCGTCTTCGGCGGGACGGTTTGACATTGGTCCCGAACTGGTCATTCCTCGTCGATCGACATTGTGGTCGGGCGAGTGGACCGGCGAGATCACCGGACCTCGGTCAGCGCGGCTGACCAGTCAGCACGACGAAGGCACCGGCGTCCAGCTTGTTCGAGACTTCGAACTCGACGCGAAAACCAGCCGGTTGAGCTGCACTCAAACCATCATGAATGTTTCGAGCGAGGTGAAAGAGTGGTGCCACTGGAGTCGTACGTTCGCTCTGGGGGAAGGCATCTGCTTGATTCCGCTCGCCGGGCAGAGCCGGTTTCCCAACAAGTACGTCAT
Organism: Planctomycetota bacterium; assembly: GCA_027624335.1. Classification (GTDB taxonomy): domain Bacteria; phylum Planctomycetota; class Planctomycetia; order Planctomycetales; family Planctomycetaceae; genus JABMPE01. The sequence continues at coordinate 42,854 of JAQBWV010000005.1, read as the reverse complement.
GTACGAAGACGGAGCTTTGATCAACGCCCGACCAGTCGACCCGAACATCCGCGAGCGTGATGGATTTCTCGAGATCCTTGCCGCTCCCCGTCGACCGAAGCTGGGTTTCGATTCGTATGCCGGCTGGATGGGCTACGCGATGAAGAACGATCTGCTGTTCATCAAGAAGTTCAAGACGTTTCCGGATCGCGTTTACAACGAAGCTGCCGGACTGACGATTTCCGTCTGGTATCCGGAGGGTCCACGCGTCGAACTGGAACCCATCGGGCCTCGTGAGCGATTAGAACCAGGGCAGATCGGATCGTTCACCGAGGAATGGTGGCTGGTCCCGTCAGCGTTTCCGACCTCTGGAACGAACCTGGATTTGGGTCGAATATCCGCCATCGTTGAATCTCTTGAGAAATAGAACGGGGCGAGACTCACACCCCCGCCAACCGGTCGTGATGATCGCTGAGCTCGCCATCGCCTGGGCGAACATCAATCGTCGCAGGGAGAATGAAGCAGAGAGGAACGGCCCTTGCAGTGTGCTGCCATCCGCTGATCCACAAAATGGGCGTCCCACACCGAAGGCTGTGCTGCATAGAATTCCGGGAAGTCATGTCGAACCCGATGTGATGCTCTTGTGTCAGCTGCAAATGACGACCTCAGCTTAATTTCGCCGCTTGACGGACTCGATCGTCAGGGGTAGAGTCGTTCCTCGCTGGTTTTCATCGGCGATGCGACAAACGACAACAGCGGCAACCAACAGAAGCAACCAACCAACAGAAGCAACAATGAATTTCAACGTTTTCAACCTGAGCCTGCTACTACTGCATCCCCTCCCTGCGGGAATGGCTTAGGTTGTCTTGACCGTTTTGGTCGAATCAGACGAAAACAACCCTGAGGCTTCCCGCCTCAGGGTTTTTTTGTCGCCTGACAGTTTGTCCGATCGAACGACATGTTTGAGCTGTTTTTCAAGATTTAACCTGACGCAAAGGCGCGAAGACGCAAAGGCATCGCAAAGAATTGAGTGAGATACCGGCGACCGGGAATTTTCGGTTTGCTCTCATCTCTTTCTTTTCTCATTGCGAAACTCAGCGTCTTCGCGACTTTGCGTCAGACTTACGAGACTCTGTTGTTTTACTGAAACGTTCCGATCCTCAAGGCTCCTGGAGAGCGATCCGATGTCCGGCGATGTGATCACGATTTTTGACACGACCCTCCGCGATGGTGAGCAGTCACCCGGCTGCAGCATGACGACCAAAGAGAAGATGGAAATCGCGAAGGCGCTGGTCGAACTGGGTGTCGACGTCATCGAGGCGGGCTTTCCAATTGCCTCGCCCGACGACTTCAAAGCAGTGCAGCAAATCGCTCGCACGTTTGGCAGCCAGACGACGATCTGTGGTCTCGCCCGTTGCCGGGTCGACGACATTGATCGGGCTGGCGAAGCGCTCAAAGACGCCGAGAAAAAACGCCTGCACGTGTTTCTTGCCACCAGCGCCATCCACCGCGAGCACAAGCTCAAGATGGGTAAAGACGAGATCGTGCAGCGCGCGGTCGAGATGGTCGAACGTGCCAAAGGCTTTACCGACGACGTCGAATTCTCGCCTGAAGACGCTGCGCGAACGGAACTCGACTTCCTCTGCGAAGTCACCGAGAAGGCCATCGCCGCCGGAGCGACGACTGTCAACATCCCGGACACGGTCGGTTACTCAACGCCGTCGCACTACTTCAACATCATCCGGCACCTCAAAGAAAACGTGCCAAACATCGAGCGGGCCGTCATCAGCACGCATTGCCACAATGATCTGGGGTTGGCTGTGGCGAACAGTCTCTCGGCGATCGAAGCGGGAGCACGGCAGGTCGAATGCACGATCAACGGTCTTGGCGAACGCGCGGGGAACGCCGCTCTGGAGGAGATCGTCATGGCGATCAAGACTCGCCCGGATCACTACAAGGTCGCAACGAATATCAACACGAAGAAGTTGTTCTCGACCAGCCGGCTGGTTTCGAGAATCACCGGAATGCTCGTGCAGCGGAACAAGGCGATCGTCGGGCAGAACGCGTTCGCCCATGAGGCCGGCATCCATCAGCACGGGATGCTGCAAAATCGCAGCACGTACGAAATCATGCGACCGGAAGACGTCGGGTACATCGGCACGAACCTCGTCCTCGGCAAACACAGCGGGCGGCACGCGTTTCGTGATCGCGTGAAGCATCTTGGTTATGAGCTCGAAGATTCTCTTATCCAGGAAGTGTTTGACGAATTCATCACGCTGGCTGACAAGAAGAAAGATGTCTTCGATTCGGACATCATTGCCCTGATCGAGAGCCACATTGGCGAGACTCAGGAACAATGGTCACTCGATCGCTTCCACACGGTTGCGGGATCGGATGTGCTTCCGACAGCGACGCTCGAAATGCGGCGTGAGGGTTCTGATGAAGTCTTCCAGGATGCGGCGACGGGAGACGGCCCGGTCGATGCCATCTTCCGAGCTCTGGAACGTGTTGTCGGTATTGAGGCAGTGCTGACCGACTATCAGGTCCGCAGCGTGTCCAGCGGCAAAGATGCTCAGGGCGAAGTGATGGTCGAGATCAACGTCAACGGAAAAGTCTTCCACGGCAAAGGTGTGAGCACAGACATAGTCGCCGCCAGCGCCCGGGCGTATCTTAAAGCCTTAAACAGAGCCGCCATCGAAGGCCCGGCAGCGAATGACCAATCGACTGCCGACACGGACGGAGTCTGATCCCGCGTGGCTTTTAGCCAGGAAAGTCCGGTAAACTCATTCTTCGCGGTCGAAATCAGTTCACTCAGTGGGCATTATCGCAGGAGTCGGAATCATGGCTGCAGGGAAACAATCGACGCCGGACGCGGAACTGTGGATCGCCCGGTGCTGGAAGCGGTTGCGGTTCGGGCAGTTTCTGACATCAGCCGCCGACTGGCTGGCGGTTTACCTGTTTGTGCTGGGCAGCGCGGTGCTGCTGACGAAGCTGGCGGTTCCACAGTTCTGGCCGAACGTACTGTGGCTGGTCGCTGGCGCGGTTCCCGTTGCCGTTGCTGCGTGGTGGGTTTCAGGTCGGGAATTGTTCTCGCGGACCGAGTCTGTCGCTCTGCTGGATAATCGGCTCGAAGCGGGCGGCCTGTTGATGACACTTTGCGAAGCTCCCGACGCCTTGTGGGAAGAACGACTGCCACAACTGGAAAGTCTCTGGAGGTCGAGTCTTCCGCAGTACCGTCCAGTCCGATTCGCTCGTCAGATGGCTGGTCCGTTTGCCTTTGTTCTGGCGGCATGTCTGGTGCCATTGCGCGAGATCGAAGCCGCGCCGGCGCTCAGGAACACGGCAGGCGAGCAGGCGACGTCACAGCTTCAGGAACTGCTGACGGAACTTGAAAAGTCAGACGTTCTCGACGAAGAAGAGAAAAAGGAACTGGAAGACGAGATCGCCAAACTTGTCGAAGAGACCAGGGAAACGCCGCTGACTCACGAGAAGTGGGAAACCGTGGATGCTCTGCAGGAGCGAATGCGAATGCGGGTTGAGACGACTGCGGCGGAACTCGCGACGGCTCAACAGGCACTGGCGGCATTGAAGAATGCGGCCGATGGTGACTTCAGCTCACTGTCGATCGAGTCGCTGGAAATGCTCAGCAAAGACGTCCTTGAGATGCTCCAGAAAATGGCCGACAAGGGAGCGTTTGACAAACTGCCGAAAGACCTCAGCGACCAGTTGCAGCGGCTGATGAAAGACAGCAATGGCCAGTTTCAATTACCGAAAGACCCGGCTGAGTTGTCAGAACTTCTCGACGAACTCGACGGTTTTCTGCAGGGCGAGTCGCAGAAGCTTTCCGAGCTACGTTCCAAATGCAAAGGAGGCAAGTGCCAGGGCTGCGCCGACTGCGAAGCCGGTTGCGCGTGCACGGGACCGACGGATGTCGCGTGTACCTGCCCGAATTGCCCGAAAGGAGGATGCGCCGGCGGACAATGCAGTGCCGGAAACATGCCGGGCAGTGGCGGCGTCAGTCGCGGACGCGGCGATGCCGATCTGACATGGGGCGACGAATCTTCGCTGGAGAACACAAAGTTCAAGGAATCGGTTCTACCACCAGGCATGCTCGACAAACCGCGAGACGAAGTCGTTGGTATCACGATCGCCGCTCCGGAGACCGACGTCGCTGACTCTGCCCCGCGCAGCGCCGCTCGTACTGCCACGACCGCTTCGGGTGACGAAACCTGGAAAGGTACCGTCCGCCCGCGACACCGCTCGGTCGTGAAACGCTACTTCGAGAAGCAAGTCGAGAATAAGTAAGCGACTGGCCATACCGGTCGATTCAGCAATTGGTCGGTTTTCGGTACGCTTCATCCTTCAACAATTTCATCTGAAGGATTTAACCGCAGAGTGCGCAGGGCTCTCGCTGAGACAAAGGAGCGCCTGAATAATCTCTGCGAATCCTCTGTGCATTCTGCGGCCCATTTTCCGCCAACTCGAAGAACATCATGTCTGCCACTGCCGAATCAACGCATTTTCAGATCAACGGCGTCAACGTAGAAGACACATTCGCCGAAGCCTTTCCCGTTACGGGAACTCGGCTGATCATCACCGCCGAGAGTCACCGCTGGGCTCAGACAGCCGCCGACGAGTTCTGTGGATTCGCTACCAGCGTGATCGCGTGCAAAATCGAAGCCGCGACGGAGCGGTTGCTCTCGCCAGACGAGACGCCAGATGGACGCCCCGGCGTTGCCGTACTGGTTTTTGCATTCAGCCGTGACGATCTCGCGAAGGCCGTCGCCGATCGAGTTGGCCAATGCGTGCTGACCTGCCCGACGACAGCCTGTTACGACGGACTGCCGGGCGGAGAGAAGGCGCGGCGAATTCCGATCGGAGCCGCGCTGCGGTTCTTCGGCGATGGCAATCAAATTGCAAAGAAGCTCGGCGATCGGCGATTCTGGCGAGTCCCGGTGATGGACGGAGAATTCGTCTGCGAAGACAAAGCAGGAACTTTGACCGGCATCGGCGGCGGCAACCTGCTGATCTGCGGAGTTGACCGGGCAGCGGCTTTGAAAGCTGCTGACACGGCCGTTACTGCGATGCGGCAGGTCGCTGACACGATTCTTCCTTTCCCCGGCGGGATTGTCCGCAGCGGAAGTAAAGTCGGGTCGATCTACAAGAAGCTGCCGGCCAGCACGAACGATGCCTACTGTCCGACTCTGCGTGCACGAACGCAATCGTCTTTGCCGGAAGGTACCGAAGCCGTTTACGAGATCGTCATCGACGGCCTGACATTCGAAGCGATTCAGCAATCGATGAAGGCAGGACTGCACGCGGCCGCCGGCTGCAACGGCGTGACACTGATTACGGCCGGCAACTACGGCGGAAAACTTGGCAAGCACCATTTTCATTTGAAAGACCTGATCGAAGCGTAGCGGGGTCCGCGACGTAAGCATCATTCGAATCAGTCAACCAGGAGGGTGGCACAGGTTGATTCCAACCTGTGTCGCGAAGCGACAAGAGCCAACAACGTTTGACGTTGAATTCCTCTTGCGTCTGCGCCGCCCCGGTTGCGAGCAACTGAGGCCACTCATGATCTGTCAGCGGTTCACGGCTCAACAGGCAACGTCATGTGGGTGAAGATCTGCGGAATCCGAGACGTGGCGACAGCCGAGCAGATCGTCTCGTCCAGGCCGGACGCCGTCGGGCTGAACTTCTTTGCGAAGTCGCCTCGTTGTGTTGATCGCAAGGTCGCGGCTGAGATTTCGGCCATCGTCCCTTCCGAGATCGAGTCTGTCGGGCTTTTCGTCAATCACGAGTTGAGCGACGTGCTGGACACCGCTCAGCAGTGCGGCCTGACCATGATTCAGCTTCACGGTGACGAGCCGCCGGAATTTCTCGCGGAGCTGCAGGCCGGTTCCGCCGACATCAGGATTCTGAGGGCGTTTCGGGTTGATGATCGAGGCCTTTCGGACGTCGCGGAATACCTGTCCGAATGCCGGCAACTGGGGGTTTGCCTGGCAGGGTGTTTGATCGATTCCCGCGTTGACGGCGAGTATGGCGGAACGGGGATCACAGCACCTTGGGATTTGCTGGCGGATCAGTATGATGTCGCTCGCTGGCCGCGACTGATCGTCGCTGGCGGTCTGCATCCCGGCAATCTGGCTGATGCGATTCGTATTACGAGACCGTTCGGAGTCGATGTCGCCAGCGGAGTCGAGTCTCAACGCGGCGTCAAAGATCTGACGTTGGTTCGAGAATTCATCCAGGTCGCCCGGCAGGCAGAGCAATAATCAAACTCATGCAGATTTGAATCGCAGAGTTCACCGAAGAAAAACGCAGAGTTCCGGGAGCATCATTCCTGGTTCCTGGCGAAACCATGGCGTCCTCTGCGAATCGTGCATTAAGAACAACGGAAGTGATTTCACAACTACCCGGAAAGGCTCACTCATCATGGCGGAAGTTCAAGCATTTCAGGCATTGCGCTACGACGTTGGACAGGTCGGCGATCTCTCGGACGTGGTGGCGCCACCCTATGACGTCATCGACGGACCGTTTCAGAATGAGCTTTACAAAGCTCACCCCTGCAACTGCATTCGACTGATTCTCAACCGGGATGAACCCGAAGATGCCGGTGTCGAAGATCGATACGCGCGTGCCGCAAAGTTCTTCAAGCAATGGCAGCAGGACGGCGTGCTGATTCGCGAGCATGAAAACGCACTCTACGTCTACCATCAGGAATTCGAGTGGGAAGGGACAAAGTACGTCCGCAAAGGATTCCTCGGTCGCCTGAAGCTCGAAGAATTCGGCAAGGGCAACGTCTTTCCGCATGAGCAGACGATGCCCGGTCCGAAGAAAGACCGTCTGGCCCTGATGACCGCCTGCGAAGCCAACCTCTCGCCGATCTTCGGCCTGTACCCGGACAAGGAAAACGAAACGCAGAACATCCTCGAAGACGCCGCACTGTCGCTGACTCCGCTGGTCGCCACCGATCATCTGGGCGTCGTGCATCGAATGTGGCCAGTCACGGATCCGACAGCGATTGCCAGGGTGCAGGCAATCCTCGCCGACAAGCCGATCTTCATCGCCGACGGACATCATCGCTACGAAACGTCGTGCAATTACAGGAACGGTCTGGCTGAAGCTGGCCAGCTGAATGACACCTCAGCCGCCAACTGCACGTTGATGATGTTCTGTGGGATGGAAGACCCCGGCCTGGCGATTCTGCCGACGCACCGGATGGTTTCCGGATTTCCTGAGCTGAGCAGCGACGATATCAAAGCCGCACTGGGCTGCCACTTTCGCATTGAAGAAGTCGACAATGCTGAAGCGGCGTGGGAATCCATGGAAATGGACGGCGGTCAGGAAGTCTTTGGTATCGGAACGCCGTCTGACGGGAAGTGGCTGCTGCTGCAGGCAACCGACACCAGCCCCATGATTGAACTGGCTCCCGAGCAAAGCGACGTCTGGCGAGGTCTTGGCGTCAGTATTCTGCACCGCCTGATCGTGGACCACCTGCTCAAAGGCAAGCACCCGGAAGCCGATCCGAATTTCAAGTTCGTGCATCTGATGGACGAGGTCCACTCCGGCATGTCAGAGAAATCCTGCCAGTTGGCAATCCTGGTGATGCCAGCCGGCATCGACCACGTGCAGGCGATCTCGGAAGAGCTGGAGCGAATGCCGCCCAAGAGCACGTTCTTCTACCCGAAGCTGCTGTCCGGACTCGTGTTCAACTCACTGAGCTAACCCACAAGAAGTCGATGCGGGATCGTGTGCCACTGGGCAGAGCCAGTGGCACACATTCCAGGAATGACTGGGAACGTTTGCCGCGTTGGTAAACGTGGTCGGTGCGATCCTACGCGGCGGTAGTTTCCCGTTGTGATTCCCGAGTCAACAACGACACGGCAATCAGCGTGATGAAGCCAAGCGGAATCGTGACGATCCCTGGTTGCCCAAACGGGACGAGAGCATCGTCAGCGGTCAGTCCGAAGACCTGTTCCATCGAATCAGCACTGCATAGTATCCAGCCGAGGCTGCTGAACATCCCGACGACGACGGCTGAAATGACACCTTCCTTCGTGGTTCCCTTCCAGAAGAGAACCATGATCAGCGAAGGCAGGTTGGCGGATGCGGCGACGCTGAAAGCCCACCCAACCAGATAGCTGACATTCATTCCTTCGAACTGGATGCCCAGGCCAATCGCGATGGCTCCGACCACAACAGACGACAGTTTGGCGACTCGCACCTTCTGATGGTCGTCCATCTCGATCTTGAAATAGCTCGACAGCAGGTCATGTGTCACAGCGCCGGCCGAGGCGAGAATCAGGCCACTGACGGTCCCGAGCACGGTCGTAAACGCGATGGCCGAAATGGCTGCAAACAACCACTCGTCCATACTGCGAGCCAGTAGCGGTGCGGCCATGTTGCTGTCTGTCACGTCCATCCAGCCGCTGGTCATGGCTCCAAGGCCCATGTAAAGCGTGAGAACGTAGAAGAATCCGATGCTGCCGATGCCGACAATCGTGCTCTTACGAGCGGCAGTGGCGTCCTTCACGGTGTAATAGCGTATGAGAATGTGAGGCAGCGACGCCGTCCCGCAGAACAGCGCCAGCATCAGGGAGAGGAAGTTCAACTTGCCGACGAAATCTTTGCCGCGGATACCTTTGAACTTGGGATGCTCACCAGGGCGAAGTACCTGCGAACCGGGCGTTGGCTTCTGAAAGTAGACGGTGGTTGTCGTTCCGTCCGCTTCTTTGATCTTCTGGCTGCCCCACAGAATTACTTCACTGTCCTGGAGCGTGCTGAAGAATGACAGTGGACCGACAGGCCCGGTCTTCTCAACGCCGCCGGGTAATCTGCTGATATGCCCAACCGGGTGCAGTTCCGGTTCGCCCTTTTTCGCTCCTTTGATTTCACCGTTGACGAGCACGTTGCCCTTCGAATCTTCTCCGACTGTTTGCGCTTCGTAAGCATAAGCCTCAGAAATGAGGTCAACGGTTGCCAGTTGTTCCGGAGTCATTCCATGACCCGGCAACCGGATCTGCCAGGTCGTTTTCCGGCCGGATTCCGCATTTCTCGTTCGTACAAAACTTGTCGAACTCCAGTTGTCATCGGCAGGGACGAGCGTCTCTCCAATTTCAGCGGCAAGTTTCCTGGCCGCCGTTTCCTGGTTCACAAATTCATCGGCGTCTCCTTCGTACGGACCGAGCTGCCGAAAGGTGTATCCATCGTTGCCGCCGGTTGTGGTCTTAAACCCCTGTGCGAACAGCATCAGCGTCAGGATCGCGCTGAAGACGACCAGCAGAGTGCCCTTGATGAACTGCACCCAGGTCGTCGAGACCATACCCGCTGTGACGACGATCAGAATGACCGTCACACCAACGATGACGACGCCGACCCAGTGAGGAAATCCGAGCAGTGGTTGAACCAGCACTCCGGCACCGACCATCTGTGGTATCAGGTAAAAGATGCTGACGGCCAGCGTGCTGATTCCGGCGGCGAGTTTGATACCCGGCGACTGGAACTTCGCATCCAGCGCGTCGGCAAACGTGAACTTGCCAAGTCGTTTCATTGGCTCGGCGATGACGAACAACGCAACGATCCAGCCGGCGAGATACCCGATGGAGTACAGAAACCCATCGTAGCCGTAGAAGGCGATCATTCCGCAGATGCCGAGGAAAGATGCTGCCGACAAATAATCGCCGGCAAACGCGACGCCATTCACAAACCACGGAATCTGGCCGTGAGCCGCGAAGTAGCCTTGTGACGACTGTGCTTTTCGTCCAAGAAAAAAACTGATTCCCAGCGTGATCCCTACGAAAACGAAGAAGATCGCGACTGCAATCGCTGACGGTTCGTAGATCACTGGTCGTCCTCCGTCGACGAACCAGTCTCATCGTTAGAATCGCAGAGCACTCCGTACAGCAAAGCCATGACGAATGCCGCGATGATCAGGCCGAACCCGTAAAGAATCGCCACGTTGATGCCGGCGATCGGAGTGGTTTCCATCGTCTCGGGCGAGAACGTGTTGATCAGCACGAATCCGCCGTACAGAACCAGGTAGACGGCGAACAGGACGATCCCCATTCGAGCGTTGCGGGTTTGCATAAGAACCTCAGGTTTGTAGCGTTGGCTACGGAGTAACTCGGCCATGAATCGCAGGGTGCGTCTTGACGCACCAGAGCATTGGGCAACTGACATTGAGAATTCAGTGGTGCGTCAAGACGCACTCTACAGATTGTGGTCAGCCGATTCTCGTTCGCAGTTCTTCGAGCAGGCTGACGGCGGTGCCGATGTCGGCCTTCTGGCGTTCCCGGTCGTGGGCGATTTCCCGCTCGATGGTGAGCGGCCCTTCGTAGCCAAGTTCCTTCAACGTTCGAAGGTAGGTCTCCATACCGACGTCGCCTTCGCCGAGCGGGACTTCTGCACCCCATTCTTTGCCGCGGACATCTTCCGCTGCCCACGTGGCGTCTTTGCAGTGGATGCTGCGAACCAGATGTCCGACCTTCTTCAGAGCCTCGATCGGATCGCCGGTCCCGTACAGGATCATGTTGGCGGGGTCGAAATTGATGAACAGGTTGTCGCGATCGACATCGCCAATGAACTCCAGCAGGTGATCGGCCGATTCCTGTCCGGTTTCGAGGTGCAGGTTCTGGCCGTTGTCTTTGACATAGTCAAGAAGACCGCGGGTCACCTCGATCAGGTTCCTGTAGCTGTCGGTGTCTCGTCCGGGCACGAATCCGATGTGCATGCCAACGACGTTGCACCCGATGAACTTTGCAAAGTCAGAGACAGAATGAAACTCGGCAGCACGGGAGTCACGCAAAGCCTCAGGGACAATGCCGACTGTCTCGGCAGTTCGCTGAATACTTTCGTATGTTTCTCCTGCGAAGCCGCTGAACAGAACTGATGCTTCGAAACCAGCGTCGGCGGCCTGTTCCAGATACTTCTTCGCGGCGTCTTCCGTCCGGTTTTCCGGATGCGGGCAGTGCAGATGGACAGTCGGAATCTGCAACTCTTTCACGACGTCCAGATGAACGCCCAGTCCGTCGTCAAGTGATGTAAAAACGCCGATCGGCCACTTACTCATCGGGGCAGCTCCTGAGCGGAAAGAAGAAGACACGCGGCAGCGTGAACGACTGCGGAAATTCGATTCGGCATCTTAGTGCTGCTCAATCGGTTTCTCCACCAGCCATCGATTTCCGCTGATTTCATGGTCCAGCGACGTGCTTATTTCAGCAGATGCAGATTCGTAATAGTGATCCCGCTGAGCATCGCTCCGATGATACCGAGAAATCCCTGATCCGTTCCGCAGAGGTACAGGTTGTCAAGGTGCGTGCGACCGTCCCGAATTTTGTTGGGGGCTCCATAGACCGCACCGTTCGCATGTCCTGTGAATTTCCGGATTGTGCGAGGTGTGAAGACGTCCGTGTCGATGACGTGCGATCGAAAGTCCGGCATGAAACGCAAGGCAGACTCAACGATCTTCCCGCACCATTCATCCTTCTGCGGGTAATAGACTTCGTCCGGGATATTCATCCACGCAGCGGGGCTCGCGAGCGCCGTGATGCGGATCCGGCCTTCGGCAAGTTTCTCATCGCCATACTGAAAATTATTCGGCGAGCAGATGATGCCGCTGCTGACGTCGCACGGTTCGCTCGGCGGTTCGTAACGGAAGACGTCTGAGTCGTTGTAAAAGACGATCGTCTGATTGTGCCCGAAATTCTGCGGATCGCAGTCCAGTGAGAAGATTGTCTCGGCGTACGAGATCTCCCCTGGCGGGTTTCGCTGCTCAAAATCAGAGGGAACATCGCCACACATCCGCAGCGTTTCGGACGACCCGGCTGACGAAAGGACGTTCTTCGCTGCCAGAATCTCGCCGGATTCCAGCTCGACACCGGTGGTGATGCCGCCTTCTGAAAGGATTCGTTTGACGCCGCAACGCAGCTTCAGCTCGCCGCCCTGTCGGCGAAAGTGATTGGCTAGATTCTTCAGGATGAGCCGCACGCCTTTAAGCGGTCGCCCGAAGCCCTGATAAAACAGCGCCTTGAACATGATGACGAACTGGCTGAAATCCATGTCGCCGACCGTCGCGCTTCCGTAAAACATCAGCGGACAGAACAGCATGTCGATCAGAACCGGATCGGAGATCGTTTCGCCGAGCACCGTCCGAGCAGACACCGTTTCGCTGCTCAGGTGGAGCTCGTCGTGCTCGTCGATCAGGTTGAGCAGTTTCTGAAAGTTGTCCTTCTGAGCGGGAAACTGCTCATTGACCTGCTGCCGGAAGAACTCAAAGTCGTTCGTAAAACGCAGCTGGCGACCGGGAAACGCGATACTCGATTCGATCTGTGGGCACAGGGCGAAGTCATCCCAGCGAAGCCGCAGCTGTCGCAGCAGTTTGCTCAACGGGCCGGTCTTCGTGCCTGGTTCAGCATAGTTCGTGACGGCGTGCAGCCCGACGTCGTGATCTCGTTTCCGCAGACGGTAAAACGAATTGAGACCACCGATCGTATTGTGTTTTTCGACGATGCAGACTTTTTTGTCGAAGTAAGCCAGCCGAATTCCAGCGGCAAGTCCTGACAGACCAGCGCCGATGATGACAGTATCGTAAATCACTCGATGATCCGTGTTTCCATCGCCTCGGCGAACGCTGCACGCTGAGCCTGTTCGAACAGCGACAACTCTCCAACAATTTGAACGTCGCTGGCTGAGGATAATTGACGCTCGATAACCCAACAACCTCCGCCCCGCTACATGTCGTCGTCACAGACGATATAAAGTCCAAACAAAAACTCTTGAGAGAATCTCAGACAGGGAGATTGTTCGAATGAAGATTGCAGCCGTCCAGATGGACGTCACGCTTGGCAAAGTAGACTTGAACCTTTCGGCGATTGAAGCTCGTCTTCGCGAGGCTGCTGCCAACGGCGCTGAACTGGTCGTATTTCCTGAATGCGCCGTGTCAGGTTATTGCTTCGACAGTCTCGACGAGGCATTGCCGTTTGCTCAGCCAATTCCGGGACCGGCCACTGAGTACGTGTCAGCAGTGTGCTCCGATCTGGGCGTGTTCGCCGTTTTCGGAATGCTGGAGCGGGATGGCGATCGAGTGTTCAACGCCGCGGTCCTCACTGGTCCGGACGGAGTGATTGGCGGCTATCGAAAAACGCATTTGCCGTTTCTCGGCGTCGACCAGCACGTCAGCTATGGCGACCGGGCATTCAATGTTCATCAGGCGGGAGACGTCAGAGTTGGAATGAATATCTGCTACGACTCGGCATTCCCTGAAGCGTCGCGGTGTCTGACGCTGCTCGGAGCTGACTTGATCGCCCTGCCAACCAACTGGCCGCCGGGAGCCGAATGTGTTGCCAGTCATGTGCTGAATACGCGAGCGATGGAAAACGCGGTCTACTTCGCCGCGGCGAATCGGGTTGGCGAAGAGCGAGGATTTCGGTTCATCGGCCTGAGCAGAATCTGTGGCCCGGACGGTTCAACACTGGCGGCATCAAAAGACGACTCGGAAACAATCCTGTATGCCGAAATCGATCCCGCGAGGTCTCGTAACAAACGAGTCGTCAGGGAAGTCGGTCGGCACGCGATCGATCGCCTCGCCGACCGTCGGCCGGATCTCTACGGGGCACTGACAGAGCCGCACTCGCTCGACCGCCCCGGCGACCGCTGAAGATCGACGTCCAGAGCAACGTCGATTGACTGTCGTACCGAGCGGCGTTTGTCTACCGGTTATGGCTTCACTCGGTGGCAACGGGATCAACGACACCTGGATCGACCGATTTCAAAGTCGGACTTTCACTCGGCTGCTGAATCTCATCGGGCCGCTGTGATGGATCGCTGAATTCAGTGTCTTTCAAGATCGACGTTTCGATTGCCGACGGGCTTGTCCGGGTCGCTTGTGAATCCAACGAGCATACGGTGAGACTTGTTTGCTGTGCGGACCGTTTCGCTCGATCATTCAGCAGTTTCTCACGCTGCTTTGCGATCGTGTATCGGCGGTCAAGAATCTTCTGGAAGTCAAAACGAATGTTCGATGGCTTCGCGAATGTGACCAGCTTCGAACACATGATTTTGGCAGTGGTGAAGCGGTCACCAGGATTCTTCTCCAGCATTCGGTTCACGATCATCTCAACTTCAGCCGGAACATCCGGCTGCAGTTGCCGAATGCGAACCGGCGTCCGAGTCTTCTGAGCATCGATTTTTTCAGCTCGTGTCTTGCAGTCATCAAACAGCACACTACCGGTGAGCATGTAGTAGAGCGTCGCTCCCAGCGAGTAGATGTCTGCGCGATGATCGATGTTGAAACTGTCGCTGGCCTGTTCCGGAGCAATGTAGTCAGCGGTGCCCAGGCAGTCCTGACCGAAGATCATCGCCAGAGAGAACTCGTCACTGTGATCAGACTTCGAAACCTGCGACAGCCCGAAATCCAGCACCTTCGCATTGGCGGATTTGTCAACCAGGATATTGGACGGCTTGACATCGCGGTGAATCAGCCCTTTTCGATGAGCATGGTGCAGACCCGCTCCCGCGTGGTAGGCGATGTGACATGCCAGTCGCCACTTGATCGGACCACCGAGCAACGCCACGAATTCGTCAACACCGATCCCGGCAACATAGTCCATCACCATGTAATGGATGTCGCCGAATATTCCCTGAGTGTGCCCCATGAGCTGAGTTCGGACGATGGCCTCATGTTTCAGCATCAGTCCGGCGCGGGCTTCCAGCTTGAATCGAGTCAATAGTCCAGCGTCGCGATCGTTCTGCTCGCACAACATCTTGATCGCGACCTTCTCGTGCGTATCAAGATTCGTCGCGCTGTAAACCCACCCCATGCCGCCGGAACCAAGAATGTCATCAATACGGAAATGGTCGATAAAGAAACCACGATGCTGACCTTCGAGCAGCCGGCTGGCCTGCAGACGCGTGAGGTAATTACCTCGAACGAACGCCTTCGCGGTCGGAACCGAACCGTCGTCATCACAGACGCCAAGCTTCTCGACAGCAGCTTCGATCTCCTCAGGAGTGAGGAGCCGACTCCGCTCAAGCATTTCAAGAAACTGCGATGCAGAATGAGCGACGGCCAAAGATCACTCCTCCGTATTTCGACGTCCTGAAGAGAGGGAGGTCATCCACGGAACTCCACCCTTCCTGTCTCGAAAGTCTAACACCCAATTAACGTTTCCGTCACGTGTGACTCTGCGACTATTGGAATTCGATATTCGATTTGCCGACTCCATGACGGTTCACCTGCGTCAATTCGGCCACTATCCTTCCCGACTGAAAATCCGGAACAGCCGGATTACGCTTCGCGGTCCGGACAAAATCCCATCAGGGAAGCATCCTGACAGAACTAAGAGACATTCTGCGTTGTCGGTTGTGACTGAAGGAGTAGTTTGGACGGACGCAGCGGGGCGTATGGAGAGAATCCAGAAGGCACACGGCCGAGTGGCGGAATAGGCAGACGCACGGGACTTAAAATCCCGGGTTCCGAATGGAGCGTGCGGGTTCAAGTCCCGCCTCGGCTAATAAACTTATGTTCACTATACCGCAGCGAGTCGCAGGGGCTTGCATTTCCTGTGTTTCCGGATGCCGGCTCAGTTTCGGCTGCGACGTCTTGCGGGGGGATTCGTGCAGACACTGCACCGGATTCTGCACCGCTTTACTGAAGTGCTCGTCGGTCACTTGCAGGTAATGCTTCACCGCAACCTGTTCGCTGTTTCCGATCCACTGGCAGACGACGTGAGAAGGGAATGATTCACTCAGTTCCGTCTGGCGTGTGCTCCGCAGGTTCTGGAATAGTCGCGGCCAGGGCTTCAGGCCGGCTCGTTTGATCATCCGGCAAAGTTGAGTCCGCAGGTTGACGTTGGTGTCGCGGTGTTTGGTGATGACGTACTCGGTTCCCGGTTCGGCCAGTTCAAACACGTCCTGTAACGGCTTAACCAACTCCGGAAACAATGGGATCAAACGTGAGTCCCCGCCAGCATGGTGTTCCGTCTTTGGGCTTCTGACGAGAATTCGGTTGTGCTCCCAATTGACGTCGTCCCATCGCAGGGCAAGGTGCTCTGACGGGCAACGCAGCCCACCGTAGCGGCTCAGAGCGAAAATCAGACGCCATTCGGCATCAGGACACTGGTCAAGAACCTGATCAGTCTCTTTTCGTGTCACGAAGTAGAATCGGCTGGGGTTCGGCTGGATCGTCGCCTTCAGGTCTGCAAACGGATTTGAGGAAATCAGTCGCTTCCGTACGGCGGCGTTGAAGAACACTTTGGCCACAGCCACGTGCTTACGGATGGTATTCTCGGAAACTGGCCGTTCGTTGGGCGTTCCTCTTCCGACTTTCCGGTGCATCACCGCCAGACGAAATTCGTCGGCATCGCCGGGCGTGATGCTTCGCAGGCTGCGGTTCGCTCCGAAGAATTCAACCAGGTAATCGCTGGTGGTGTGATACTTCAGGAGAGTCAGCGGCTTTACGTCTGTTCGCTGTGCGACGTAGCGATCAATCCAGATCTTCAATGTTGCCGTGTCACGTTCTTCGATCAGTCCGGCGGCAGTCAGTCGATTGGCAAGCTGTTGGTCCAGTGCTTCAACCCAGCGAGTCGTTTCAGCATCAAGATGACCGGTAACATTCGCGCCGACCAGTGCTTCGACTTTGACTTTAACCGCTTCTGCTGTTCGCTGTGAGACTTTGCCGAGTCGGATGCTGCGACGTTTGCCGTCCGTGCTGACAAACTGAATCGTCTTTCGACCGTTCGCGTTCTTTGAGATTGAAGCCATGTCATTGCCTTTCGTAAGCCCGCACGGCAGCCCGGATGAAACCGGGCCACCGGATGCGGAGTGAGGATCAGAGAAGAAAGATAACCCGGACGGACGTTAGCGCGCCAGCCCGATTGACCTTGTCAGCGTCTGCGAAACCTATCGTCAGTCGGAATTCGCAATGGTTTTGCAGACCGATTCAGTGGGGTAGAGTCGAAACGTACGAGTCGGGCGACCACCCTGCGGGCCGGACGGTATGTCCTCCCATTCTCCGTACCCCTTTTCGTTCAGTTCGTTCAGTGCATCTTCCGCATCGTCAGCAGTACCGAATCGGCGATTCCCAGTCTGCACTTCACGGACCGTAACCGCACCACCTTTCCGAGCGATCCATTCCACGAAAGACTCTCTCGTCTGTGTCTCTTCATCCGAAGCAAGCATCCGATGGATCCGTCGCGTTTCGTTGCCGAACCATCGAACCAGTCGAATACCGCCTTCCATCGCCGGCAGTCCCAAGCGGTCGGAAACCGAATTCGGATCCTCTGCCCACGCGGCAAAGTGCAGGACCATCGCCAGACGTGCGGCGTACTCTTCGAGCTTGGACCACGCGGACGCTAAGTCATCAGCAAGCCCCTGCTGTTCCTCACCGTGCTCGTTGAAAAAATCGACGAATGCGTGCTTCGCCTTCGGTTCCAATGTTAGAATACGCGGCGTTTGTTGCTGAAAACGATCGATATCGAATTCAAGTGCGTAGAGCATTTCCAACGCATCAGCGACCGCATCGACGGTCGCCCCTGCGATTTCATGTTCGTTCCACTTGCGAGCATTGTGAGGTGGCCACGCTGTCAGGAAACGGTAAAAAAGTCCGTTCTCACGGTGCTCGCTTCCAAATGCCGCTCGAAGTATCCCCGGTTGAATTCCACCACAGATATTGATTGCAGCAGATGGCACAAAGATCGTGCGAGGCTCACCGGTCTTTCGATCGATCCGCAACGACGTTCCGTTGAACATCGACAACCAGTGGGAAGCATCTGCTCCAACTCCGCCTTTCGCATACCGATCGAACGAACCGACCCAGCCACTGAGTTCATCGCGACACAGCAGTAGTCCTCGCGGATTTGACTGCAATATCGGAGCCAGTCCTTCGACCGTCGTGTCGACAACGGTGTAACGTTCCAGTTCAGGCCGTTCGGGTTCCTGCGGTTCTGGACCTTCCTTTCCGTCCTGCTTCCATTGCGAGTGTTCTTTGGACCAGCCTTCGCAATCATCGATCCACTGAGCGACTTCCCGGTTGTGTCGCAGTTCTGCGGTCTTTTCGATTCTTGCGGTTGGCTGCATGGCGACCTTCCATGCAGGCGACTTACCACTTCCAGACTTGCCAACGACGATCGACCAGATAATCGGCGGAACATCCCATCCGTCTTTCAATCGCAATCGTCGAGTGTTTCCGATGGCAGCCCCGTAGGCCGTCAGCAATGGCAGGGCGATATTTGCCACGTTGCAACCGATGGATGCTGCTCCGTCTGCGACCAGCTTCTGCAAGCGATTAGGCAGGACGTCCAGCGGGAACGGTTCGAAACTCTCACAAGGGATTCGAGTTCGTTCCACCACTCGCGGAATCGCGGCCTGACAGACGCTGTCGAGTCGCTTCCGTAGTTCGGATCGATCTACTGATGGGGAATGCTCCAGCCAGTCGGCAACGTCACCCTTCTCAGGAACTTCCGCCCAAAGTTCCGTCATGCCAACGATTCGTACCTGCGAAGGTGGCGTCAGTGCCTGAAGAATTTTCGCAACCTGCTCCGCATACCCACGGCCCGGTGCGTCGTTGTCGGGAAGAATGCAGACTTCCTTCCCCGCCAACGGCAGCCAGTCCGTCTTACTGGCTGCCTTCGAGCCACCGGAACAGGTCGTTGCTTCAACGTCGAGCGTTGTCAGTGCGTCAGCACACTTTTCACCTTCGACAACGTAGACCCGTTCCGCAGCAACAATCGACGGCAGACGATACAACGGACGAGGTTCTGGCATGGCTCCGATCACCCACCCGTCGTTCGTCAGACTGACCGGGAGAATGTCCTTGCCGTTCGGGCCATCCCAACGCAGTACCGCTCCTGCTTCCTGATTCGCTGGATCGCAGTAGTGCCAGACGTGGGAAGGTTGACCCTTTTGTCGTGTCAGTTCATCAACGACAGCAGGCATCGTCGGAAACACCTGCTTGCCGGGCCGTCCTCTGTCTGCAAAACCATTCTTTTTCCTTGCCTTTAAGGGGTTCTGCTTACGCTGACGCGAGTCAGGGAACAGGTCGGTCTGTTGCAGTCCGGACTTCTGAAGCACTTCATCTGAGGTACATCCAGCGTGACAGTGCAGCAATACCTTGCCGTCAGCGTTTTCTGAAATCGCGAGACTCGGATTCCGGTCGTCATGGGCAGGACATCGTGCCTGCCAGCCTGACTGATTCTGCTTCGGTGGATGACCGCTCGCCCCCTCAACCGCTTCCAGCACCTTGTCAATGGGGGCAGTCATACCGCACCCCCTTTCACGTCCGCCGACTGCGAACGAATGGCCACGAACTGCTTCAGTTCCTGTACCGGAATGCGAACCGAACGCCCGATGCGAACAGCCCGCAGTTCTCCATCCTTCACCAGTTGCCACACAGCCCGCTCGCACACCCCCAGCGACTTCGCCGCTTCGCGGTATGTCACCGCCAGACAATCCTGTCGTTGCCCCTCACCCATTGCAGAACTCCTTTGCCACAAGTAATCGGCTGACACCAAGTCTGCCGGACGGGCGGGAATTTATGGGTGGTTTCCACGTTGCAATTCGTGGAACTGAATTCGTGGATCACTTTTGTCTGGCGATGCAGGCACCCGCAGAGCAAGAATTTTTTCCGCAAGAGCCAGATTCCACGAATTGAACTCGACTTCGTGGAACGTTTTTACGGTTTTCGTCGCTGTCGCCGTTTCTGTTCGGATTTTCGATTTAAAACCGTCTTCACCAGGCTGGCGTCCGGTAGTCCGTCACGAGTGAATACGCCCGCGAGTCGTGCCGTCTTTTCGTGCGGCTGGTTTTTCTTATGGGCTTTGACAATGGCCGTCTCCTTTCCTGTTCGGGCCAGACGGGGTGCCCCTTTTCGTTTTGAATGATTCTTTCTCGCATGTCCGTCCGGTTCGCTCTGAACTCGCAACGCGAACAGTTCGTCCATACGTTGTTCCAGCTTCAACATTGCAGGCGGTAGATCGGGAATTGGTTTCGCTGTCAGCGACAGAAAGCGAGACGCATCGGCATCTCGCCCCCGATTCGGTCGCGTCCATTTGAGCCACGCCGTTGCAGCGTCCAGTGCGGCTTGGCATTGAACGGTCCAATTTCCGGGAAAAGCATCCGACAACGCGACGACCGTGGCAGGCTCAAGACCCGTTAAAGCATTGCTGGCACTCTGAATCGCAAGCCAGAAGTCCGACAGTTGCTCGTGCGTTTCGTGGAGTAATTCCGCCCACATGGAACTATCAAGCCCATTGACTGTAGGTGAAGCAGCTTTCAGTGCCCGATAATCTTCAGCCGTCGGTTTTCCTTCCAACGGATTTGACGATACCCGGTGAATCTTTTCTGCGAGACGTCGAATACAGTCGAGCGAACCAACGACGTCTTGCAGACTATCACGCAACGCAGAGGCGTCTGAGGGAATCAATCCGCTCATTACAAACACCCCTATTGAACTGGTTCAGAACACGAAATTCGCAGCCGCAATCGCACGTTTTGGGGATCAGCCTCAAGCTTTGTTGCTTCAACGTTTCTAGCGTCAAATTGTTTCGTCAACGATTGAGTTTCAGCGGTCGCCCCGCCCGCAAACCTGGCATCGCCAATACAGGTATGGCAGGATCACAAAGTTGTGTACGACGAAGACGCCACCAGCGACGACCAGCAGAATAATTGAAATGGTGAGTCCCCAATCAATCAGCAGAATCTTCGAGTTCATCACGTATCGGCAACCAAATACGCCAACTGAACCGAGCAAGAACAGAAACAGAAGACACCAGAGTCCACTACTAAGTGTTTCAACTCGATGGAGCGTCACTTTCTGGTATTGCTCGCAGGGGATTGAGTCTTGCTTGAGCATTCTGTCTGCCTTTCAAACTACACTGTCACTTGATCAAACGTCTTTATGCCCGCCGTTGCGATTCCTCAACACAGTTGTGGCAGCTTTTCCAAAGTCCGAAACTCCGGTCCGCAACTGCGATATGCCAGGACGTTGAGACATTCAACAGCATCCTGACACGCCACCTCAAGCGTCGCGAGTGATTCAAGCAACGGATGAATATCCACGATCACGATCTCACGCTGACAGGGTTATCAATTTGCAGCCATCGCGTACACCAGCCAGATTCCACCAAGTACCGCGATAACTCGAATCAGCGTCGTCAACAGTCCCGGTGAGCCATGCCGATCCAGTCTCTTTGCCAGCCGTTTGATCGTTTCCTGATAGGCCGCGCCGCTGATGGACTTACCGCGAAGCGTGAAGAAAACATCGCCCGCATGGGCGTCCGTTGTACTGTACTCTTTGACTTCCGCAGCATGTCCGGCCCGATAGAGTTCAACGGCAATATCCATTGCAGGGTTTGCAGGCAGACCAAGTTCCGAATACCAGCCGCCCTTCTGTTGCGTCTCACGACGCCAGACACTGAAAACCCAGCCATAGATAAGCCCGACTTCGTACAGGATACCAGCGACCGCACGACGATTCGCAGCCCCGCTAATATCAACTCCCATCTGCTTCGCCAGACGTTTCTGGCCTTGCGTCGCCTTTGACTTCCACTGCTCTTTACTTTGGTACTCATCGATCAATGCAGAGACTTGCGTCGCCGTCGTCTTCGGGCCAACGGCAATGCCAAGACACGTCGCCCACAATCTCTGTTTTGCTGATGAAGACATTCGACAGTCCACGATATCGGGAGAGACACCAGCCTGTATATTTCAACATCGTGACCATCTTTTCAAGACGTGTCGCGATGGTTCGGCGGCAACAGTCAATCCGCGTTGCCGCTCAGGCACAGGAACCTCGTCATGCTGAAATCATCCATCATCTTCCTTGCCGCGTTCTTCGCGTTGGTGTCGGCGTTCGTCATGCTGTGCATGGTCGACTTCTTCTTTGGCCTGAACATCGTTCCGAAGGAAATCGGACGCTGGCCCGGTCGACTCGTGCAATGGCTGTTTCCGATGGAGTGAACGACGGGGCGTCATCGATTCACTGTTTTCGCTTGCTGCCCGCAGACCTCATCGCTTCCGCTCGACCTTTCAGGATGGCCAAAGCATCCTGACGGGATTGCTCGTCAAACGGTTGAACGTGAGCGGCGGTCCACGTCCGACTCGAAGCAACGATTTCTGGCCGCCGCCACGTTAACCGAGTCGTTATTGCCATGAAACAGCATCCACGCAAACCACTGAAGTCGGGCGACGTGTATCCCGCTCACGTATTGCGTAACGAATACGGCATGAATGCGGAGAATCGCCCGTACTTCAAGGTCGTCGTCGATGACGTGCCGAAAACTCTGCGCGAGTTGATCCCTTATGTCGAACGGTGGGCGATCCCCTGCGACGTCACTCGTGGTGATTACTTCGATAAACAACCAGAAGACGACGTCGCGGACTTTTACCGCACGGTCCTGCCGTTCACGGACGAAATCAGAGCTTGGCTTGACGAGCAACCAGATGACGTGGGCGATTGGCCCGATGCCGCAGTCCACTACATGTACTTCCTCAAGGCTCACGCGGAAGCATACCAACCCACGGAAGACGAATTGGCAGCGCGCGCCGAGAGACACGCGGAATGGGAGCACCAACGTGCATTGAAGGCTGCGGTCTCCGACGCGGAAGAAGCGTTTCGGTCGGGAGATTATGCGCGTGTTGTGCATTTGCTTTCGCCCTTCGATGGCGAACTTGAAAAGATACAAGCTACAAAGCTCGCCCTAGCGCGAAAAAAGCAATAACAATCCGTTGCACACGGAGCCGCGGGCCGCGCGGGTTCTGAAATCAATGTCGTTCGCCGCGGCCCGGTGAACGGTGGCGTTCGGCAGTCGAGGAAACGATGAACAAGTTTTTGAAAACGGTGCTTCTGGCAATTGTCGGCACGGCGCTCATCCCCGTTGCAATGGCATTTTCTGAAGAACTGTCCCCGATCGGCGTTCTCCCCAAACTGGAGGCGGAGTGGCAAATCATCGCTGAAGACGAGAAGGAAGAGATCCAAGCAAAGTTGCCATTCCGCTGGATAGTGTTTCAGAACAAGAAAACCGGCGACTTCCTTTCGTTTGCAACACATCCAGAACCTGTTCGAAATCGTAGCTTGGAATACCTTTCCGATACCTCGCTTGAAATCTTCCCACACGGCCGCGCCGTTTGGACTCAACCTCACGCCAACTCGACCACAAACGTGATAGCGATTAACGTTGTTGACATTGGTCGCAAAATCGCCTCACTGAAAGTACTTGAGTATTGCTTCATCTCCGAGTTATCTGACCGAGACAATTTGATGGCTCATGGGCGTGCTTGGATCGGTCCGAAAGGCGCTGTGTTCGTGCAGCACACGTCAGCCAAGCCGATTACCTCTGACTTGGTTGACGAGACCATCAAGTCAATCGTTAAAAGTCAAATGACACTTGCCGCACTACCGACTCGGTAGCGCAATTGCCGAACCATCGCATGCACGGGAGCGGCGGTGGCCAGCGGATTTTGAAATCAATGTCAACTCCCGCCGCCCCGTGATGCGGGTCGTTCGGCAATAGAAGTGAGGGAATCGACCCGTGAAATCGACACTCGTAGGGCGAGTCGCTCGCTCAATCCTCGCGGTCACAATCTGCGTCATGTCGTCCTCGGCAGAAGAACCGGTTGGATGGCGGAATGATGGAAGCGGCGCATATCCGACGAGGAATCCGCCAATACGTTGGTCCGCCGAAGAAGGTGTCCTGTGGAATACGCCGCTACCTGGTCCCAGCAAGGGATCGCCAATTATCGTCGGCGAGTTCATATTTACGCAGTCTTACCCGAACTCACTCGTGTGCGTGAGCCGCGCGGATGGCAAGCTGTTGTGGCAGAAAACGAATGGTTATGCCGACGCTTTACCCGCGAGCGAAGCGGAGCGTATGGAACGGACCCATCCCGTCAAAGCGATCAGGGACCTGTATTGGCCAGCGGGCGACGATTCATCGCAGACAACTCCGGTCAGTGATGGGCAATTTGTGTTCTGTGCGTTCGGCAATGGTGTCGTTAGCGCTTATTCGCTGAACGGGACACGGAAGTGGATTCGGTTTATTGAACACCCTGAAATCGGGTACGGTCTTGGTTGCTCGCCCGTGTTGGCTGGCGACTATTTGATAGTCCATCTCAACGATCTGTTGGCGATTGACCCAAAGACGGGGTGTGAAGTCTGGCGGACGGAACTTGCTGCGAGCCATGCCACGCCCGCAGTTACTCGGATCGGCAACGAAGACGTGCTGGTCCACCCCAGCGGGGCGATCGTTCGAGCGAGCGATGGAAATATCCTGGCCCGGGATTTGTTCGACTCCGACCGCGCCTCGCCGATCGTTCTGGGCAACACAATCTATGTGCATGGCGAAGCGGCGTTCCACGCAGTTCGGCTACCCGAGAGCGTCGGAGTCGCCCCCAGTGATCTGTGGGAAACCAAGGCGACGCACGGAGGCTACACCATCGCTTCACCGATCTTGCACGGGGGTCAGCTTTTCGGCGTCAATCGGAAAGGGATTCTGGAAGTCATCGACGCAAAGTCCGGCGAGCTTACTTATCGTGAGCGATTACCGTTCGACAAAGTTTACAGCGGCCTCGCCCTGGCGGGCGGCTTGCTGTACATCGGAAACGAAAAGGGAACGCACCTTGTGCTGCGTCCTGGCGACAAGTACGAAGAAGTTGCCCGAAACGAACTGGGCGAAATGATCGACGCTTCACCCGTATTCGCCAACGATCGGCTGTACTTGCGAGGGGAAAAACACCTTTTCTGTATCGGAAAATGATTAGTTCATGCGGCCAATCACAGGATCGCCGAACAAAACGGTCAACCCGAGCGGCGGATGACGCGGCTTTAAAATCAAAGTTACTTGGCCGCCGCCGGGTTACCTTAGGCGTTCTGCCTTAAACCCGTCGTCTCTCAAAGATCTGAAGTCCGTGATAAACTTCAATAGAATTATGCTTCTGGCCGTGGTGGTTACTGTCGTTGCACTGCAGCCGATTACGGGGATGGCTCAGAATTCCGTTGTTGAAATCCAGCGACTGGCCACGTTAAATCCCAAGCCTTTCGTCTTGGTCGAAGCCACCGTAGGGAACACGGTCAGCCGGGCTCAAGGGGTCGTGATCAGTCCTCATGGTCACGTTTTGACAGCCGGGCACGTGACATTCGCTTCGGCGGACAAGGTCTTTTCCGACAAATTCCGCATCAGTCTGAGAGGTCGCGGCAATGTTTTCCCTGAGGGTTTCGTTCACGTTCACAAGACGTTGTTTGCGGATCGGGAAGGAGCCGAGTTCCTCGAGTATTTCTATGATTCGGAACTGATCAGAAACAAAGATTCGAGGTTCTTCGCCGAGGCCGATCTGGCCGTGCTCAAGCTGAAAGCCAAAGGCGAAATGCCCACCCTAGACTTTTTCTCGCGGGAAAGACCGACGATCGAATTGGGCGAGACTTTGCACCTGTGCCATTACAACTTCCCTCACCAGCCAGCCGATCCAACCTTTCTCATCAGTCCCGTTAAGATTGTCGGTGTCGCGGAAACATCCAGCGGATTGCAGTACCTCGGTGAGGGATATTACCGGGTGGGTTCCAGCGGGGGCGCGCTACTAAAGAATGGGCGTCTCATTGGCATTCAGAGCGCCGCGTACACGATCAATGCGAAAGACGTCGGCGAGATTCCTTTAGGACTGATTTCGTTTAGCCTGGTATGGCGTGAATTGTTTAATGACGTTCTGGCTCGCACGCCGCCCGGTGTAGGCAAGGCAGAACAGGGCGTTCCAGCGGAGTGTCTGTTGCCGAGACCTGACTCTCCGTGCTCTTCGCCTTGCCGAATTTGCTGGAAGCGATCTTCGATGTCTCACCGGAAAACTTTCCCGAAGCGATCTTACGCTTTGCCTTGGGAAACTTTGACGAAGGGATCTTCTTCTTCGCGGTGCGTTTTTCGGATGGAGTCTTCGCCATGTGGCTTTCCCTTCAGAACCGAAGAAATTCCAGTTCATTCTCAGCACATCATCAGTGCCATGCCGACAGAAGCAACTGTACCCGCTGCCCTGCCCCCCGGTGGTGGGCATACCCGGTCGTTTTTTTACCGCTTTCCGGTCGCAGGACCGCCCTGAAGGCGTTCCACAAAATACGTCACAAAACTACCGGCGATGGGACGCGGTTGAACTCACCGCGAGTTGATACATCTCACCTCGCACCGCCTCAGACAACTCCGGCCACCATGCAACCAGTTCCGCAAGTCGAGCATCCGATGCACCAACGATTGCAGACACTGCACCGCATTCCGCACCGCCTGTCTTGGGAACTTGCGGATTTCCCGAGTATTCCGGCTTCAGTTCAAGTCCCGCCTCGGCTACTGATGTCAAAGGACTTACGTCAATTCGGCGTGAGTCCTTTCTGCTTCTTCTTGGCAGGAGTCACCATGGAAGTTACCTGCATGCCCAACGATCGCGGTTTACTCTGCGACTCGACGCGCTGTGTCCAACGGGAACATGCGGCACGCTTGGCTCGTACTGGTTTTAATGGCCGATGCTGTTGCTCCATGATCATCGGCGTCTGACTGCTGAATTGCCTGCGAGTCGTCTTCGGGAAGTTCGCTGTCGTCACTCGAACCACCTGACTTCTTCAAAACACGATCCTGGCAGAACAGGCAGGGAGATGGGCCCCGAAGGCAAGACGGGGCGCATCTCTCCGTCATTTACATTTTGAAGACGAATCCCGATACAGCAGTTGCCCAGATGACCCTACTGGTCACCCTCTCCCGAGCGCCCCGTCCCGGATCGACGCCTTTCGGCGGCCGCATGGATCTCTTCGATCATGGCACGCAGCTGACTGACTTCTGACGCGTGTCCGGACGCGGCGGCGGCTCGCAGAAGAGCGCCGAGAAAACGCAGACGAGAATCATTAAACTTCAAGAGTGGCAGAAGTGTCTGGAACGCGGCTTCCGGCTTTCGTTCGTACATGAGAAGATCTGACTCGACAATGCGCGTTTCGACGTCGTCCGGATCGAGCTTCAGCGCCACGGCTACGTGAGAGGCCGCCTCGGCAAGGTTTCCCCGGTCGCGTTCAATTGAAGCCAGCAATCGACGCGGGAAGACGTCGTCCGGTTTCAGATCGGTGCAGGTCGCGGCGAGAGTGTGGGCTTCGTCGTTTTGTCCGCACGAGTGCAGGGCATAGGCCAGCCTGGCCTGAGCATCGTAATTGTCCGGCTCCAGCTGGAGTGCTCGACGCAGCGGAGAAATCATTTCAGGCCACCGGTTGGTGTGATCACAGATTTCGGCAATTAGTTGCAGGATGTCGACTCTGTCTGGGAGCAGTTCAGAAACCCGCCTGGCGTACGGCAGCGCTGCTCGCCAGTCTTCCTGGCGGATGTAGAATTCGGCAGCGGCCAGCGGCACGTCGGGATCCTGTGGTATCAATTGAGCGAGCGTAATCAGTAGACGCTCGGCTTCTTCGTTCTGCTGCGTCACGATCAACAGAGCCGCTATCCGCTTTTGAGCGGTGAGGTATTCGGCAGACTCCTCGGGAATCTTTCGAAGATAATCGAACGCGAGTCCAACATTCTGTGGCGCAATCATCATGGCGACTTTAATGCGCAACTCGTGATTGTCGGGCTGACTCCGAAGCGACGCCTGCAGCTCTGAAAGGGATTCTTCAGGTGGATCATCCAGCGCTACGGGAGATTCCGGCTGGGCTGCCTGCAGCAACTCCTCGAACTGCGCATCTCGAACGGCTTTCGCGTCTTGAGTGGCCTTGACGAACAGCCCGATACCGACAGCGGCAGCAATCGCCAGACCAGCCACGGGTAACCAGCCAGAGCTGCCTGACGAAGCCGTCGCATTTTCGTCTTCATGTTCGTGCGATTCGGTCATTTCAGCGACATCCCCGTTCCCTCAATCAGACGGATGGGACTCGTTGAAGACGTCGATGCTTCACCTGCAACATTCTCCCAGACTTCTTTTCCTCCGCCCGGCCAGTGCACTTCAATCCGCTCCAGTGAATTCGCGAACTCACGGCCGAAATGAATCACGGCTTCGTCACAGGACAGGTAACTCGAACTTGCCTGGCAACATCGCAGCATTGTTTGTTCGCCTGCTGTTGCCAGTACACGGGCACCGATGCCGTTGCGATTGCTGGATGTTCCGATCAGTTGAATTCGAGTTGCGGAGCCGATCGTTGGGGATTCGTTACGCAACAGTGCCATCGGAGCGTTGAGATGCTGAACCGCCACGTCGAGTGCGCCATCGCGATCGAAGTCGGCAACCGCAGTTCCTCTGCCAAGAGTTGGTATCTTGAAATACGGCCCTGCATCAAGGCTCACGTCGATCAGCCGTTGACCGCCTCTATTAATGAAGAATTGCTGCTGCTGCTCGAATGGCTCCACCGTTCCGAGATGCGTGTGGATGTGCCCGTTCGCGACGAACACATCAAGCGACCCGTTATTGTCACCATCGAAGAGCGAGACTCCAAAGGCGGTTCGCAGCAGACTCGCCGCCGTCATCCCAAACTCGGAACTGACATCCGTGAAGCCCCACGGGTCCTGCCGGTACACCGTGTTCGACTCTTTGAAGAAGTTAGTGACTAGCAGGTCGGCGTGGAGGTCGCCGTTTATGTCACCACAGGCGACCCCCATTCCAGCTTCTTCCAGTCCGACACGGTTCATTGCGACACCAGCCACAATCGCCTGGTCTTCGAAATGTCCATTGCCGTCGTTGATCCACAGCTGGTTAGCGACGGAATCGTTGGCCACGTAAATGTCCACGTCGCCGTCGGCGTCGAGATCGTTTGCCACAACGCCCAGTCCCTGACGGGGTGGAGCGTTTCCGATTCCGGACTGTTGAGTGAAATCAGAAAACGAACCGTCACCCTCATTCCTCAGGAGAACGTCGTGCTCGGCGTCAAGAAACCGTGGATGGCACCCGGAACCGGTTTTCCTTCCGTGAACGGTTGCGTGGCAGAGCGGATAATTCTGCCGGGCGACATTGACATAATTGGCAAGGAACAGGTCGAGCGTGCCATTGTTGTCGACATCGGCCCATGTGCATCCAGCGCCGAAGCGGAGTGCATCTGACTCCAGACCCACGACGGAGAACGTCCCGTCCCCCTGATTCCTCAACAGCATGTCAGGCCCAAGACTGCTGACATACAAATCCGGGAAGCCGTCGTTGTCGAAGTCGCCAATCGTTGTCCCCATGGCGTATCCGTTGCCAGGCAGGCCGGTCTTGCTTGTGACGTCCCCGAATGCTCCGTCTCCGTGATTCCGGTAGAGACGGTTTCCAGACGGTTCGTCATGTGACTGGCTATGCGATGTTGTGGCCGTACCGATCCACGGCTCACCCTGGCAGAGCATGAGATCCGGCCAGTCATCACAGTCCAGATCGATCCAGCCCAAGCCGGATCCCATAAACAGGTGAAGGTGTTTTTCCGGAGTCAGCGGTGAGTTGTGCTGAAAGTCGAGGCCGGCCTCGATAGCGACATTTCGAAAAACTGCGGGTGCAGTGGGATCTGAACCAGAGACTGAGTGTCCCTGTTGTGCGGGGCCGACATTCGATTCCGCGATCGGAGTTCCGGGAGTCTGGGAATGTGAGATGTCTGGCGAAGTCGGTCCGGTTGAAAGCTGCCATCCAGCCAGAACGACAAGGGCTGTCAGAACAAGGGCGATGACCGGGACGACCAGCGTCCGCCCGGCTCGAGTGACTGTACCACAGCTTCGATCCTGCATGCGATGCATCAGTTGGATCCCGTAGAAGAGTTCTCGCGGGACCTGATGACGGAGCGGACGCGGATCCAGTGGTCGGTGAACGTCAGGTTGGGAGCGATCTCGACTCCGGGCATGTGGCACGGCAGGCAGTTGCGGTCGGTCCGTGAAGACGAGCAATCAGGAGCAAACTGTTTGGAACCAGCGTGGCAGCGGTTGCAGATTTCCACGTAGCGGTCGGGGGCGGATTCAGCGGGACGGTGAGGATCGTGACACGCCAGGCAGTCGAGTCTGACGGCAGGTCGCGTTGATTCTGATTCGTCCTGGCCGTGAAAACACGGACTCATGACGAGACCGACAGACGCAAACCGGATCAGTTCCTTCCGCTCGGAATCGAGATCTATTTTCGTCAGCTGATCAGCACGGCGATGACACTCGCCGCACCGATTGATTGATTCCCGAGGTGACAGCTTACTCCAGCGGACCATGCCTGTCGGGCTGCCTTCGTTCGCCTTGCGAATGTGCTCGCGTCCGTTTTCGTGACAGCGGGCACAGCGGACTCCCGGGATGATTCGCGCTTCGTCAATGACGCCACCGGTCACAGGAAGGTGGGTGGCGTGGCAGCCGAGACAGTTCTTTGCCTCGGCGTGTGGCAGCCATTCACCAAACGCGTTCAGATCGTGAGGCGGTGGTATGTTGGGATCCTGTCCGAGCGTCACTCCGGTTCCGATGCCGGGATACCAGGTAACGCTTAACTGCTTCAAAATCGTTTGGCCATCCGCATCCGTCTTCAGCTCGACCGGCGTCATCGCGTGCCGGCCGGAGCCGAGGACCCAGTCGAATCGTGCGGACTCAGGCAAGGCGTCGCAGGACAGCTTCAATCCATCCCCGTCGTCATCAAACTGAAACTGGAATTCCTGCCCGTCGGTTCCTGGAGTG
Organism: Planctomycetota bacterium; assembly: GCA_027624335.1. Classification (GTDB taxonomy): domain Bacteria; phylum Planctomycetota; class Planctomycetia; order Planctomycetales; family Planctomycetaceae; genus JABMPE01. The sequence goes on along the minus strand of JAQBWV010000005.1, from coordinate 12,273 downwards.
GGCCAGCGAAACTTTCCGTGGTCGAATCGTGAAACGACGAGTGGATCGTCAGGCTTCCATAGCGTGTGCAGGTGGGGAGCGGCCTCGAACGCTTCCACTTCTTGCTCGTGGCACTGCCGACACTCCGCCATGCTGACGGGTGTTTCGTTACTCGTGATCGTATGCACCAAAGCCGGGGGCTCGGCGTCTTCTGTCTGTGGTCGAATCGCGATCCCAAGTCCTGCGAGGACCGCGACGGCGAGCACCGAGCGATAGACGGAGGAACTCCCATTGGGATCCCTGGTGGAACTTTCGGATTCAGTGATTGAATGCTGCGAGGACATTGCGACCTGAGATCGTCACGGAAGCTTCGGGGAATTGTCGAATCAGTCTGACAAATTGTTCTGCAGCCTGGTCCAACTGTCCATTTTCGAGAGCCAGCAGACCGCGGGCGTAGACTGCTTCCGGATTATCTTCCGCGAATTGGCCAATCGCTTCAGGAAGACGCCCCTCAACATAAGTCTGCACGGCCGTTTTGAATGCGGGGGTATCAACGACCTGGTCACCGACAGAGTACCGCGTTTCGTCTGGGGCGGCGATTTGTGCCGCAGTTCGTCGCAACTGGCTGACGCTGCCGGTCCGATCTTCTTCAATCAATCCCAGCTCGTTTTGGATGCGAGCAAATTCGGCCCGCCCGGAGTGATCTCTGGCGCGGAGTGCATGGCGAAGAAGCCGCAACGCGCCGGTCCGGTGCTGCATCGCTCGAAGCGTCGCGGCGATTCGAACATCGGCACGAACATCATGTTTTCCAAGCATCATCCCCAGCAGGTCGATATGTCGACCGGTGCCCGCCGCGGGGGGCTCAGGAAATGTCCAAGGGCCATTTTCAATCAGCTCCAACTGCGAGAGGACGTGAACAATTGAAGGAGTGAGATCCGGATCCCCTGCGTACGCGCAAGCGATACAGGGAGTGTCGAGGACGACCGGGCGGAAGTTCGTCGCGTCGAGTGCCCGGACGAGTTTCGTATTTCGGGCGGGCACCACGATCAACCGGGTATCTCGATCGGTCAGAGGCAGCCACCAGCCGCCTGGACTTCCATCTGCTCGGTAATGCCGGTCTCGCCAGTTGTTTGCGAGGTCGTGGTTGATTCGAGCGTGAGCAGCCAGGCGGCCTCCGAGAAACGCTCGCTGAGGAACATCGTACGGACGAAGCTCACCCGGTCGCGACCAGGCGACCATTCCGGTCTCAAGTACTCCAGTGCAGTGAGCGCTCCCGTCCAGCGGAAGCTTCGCCAGCGTGTCCTCAAACAGGCCCGTTTCAAGTTGAGGCGAGATCCCCAGGCCCCAGCGTGTTTGAGCTCCCGGTGACAACCCGGCTCCCAGAAAGACACTCAATGCCAGACAAATCATCGCGGCAGCCGGTGCTGCAACCTGGTCCATTCGCAACAGGGCCGTGGGAACCCGCTCAGCGTGATGAGCTTCCCGCCACTGACGCAGACTCCACAGCGTCAGCCAGAAGGCCGCTGGCGGCAGGCCCGCCTGCGACGACCAGCCGACAGCCTGCACCAACAGGTACACCGCGATGTCGAGCCAGCCGGGCCGCGACACCCAGATCACCCCGGCAGCCATTAACGACAGGATCACGAAGGCGACGGATTCAGGTTCTGAGAACGAAAGCGTCGGAGCCTGCAGGGTGGTTCCGATCAGGGCGTAGCCGTCCACGAAAAGGAGCGGAAAGAGCTGTGCGCCCGAATCGACAAGTGTGCGAACTCCCGCCGGCGTTGAGATCGAAGCGAGCAGCAGGCCCACCATCAGCGGGATCACCCCAGACAGTGATTGCGGCACTGACTCGGTAGATCCGTTTCGTCGAATCGTCCCGTGCGCGACACCCAACGCGACGACCGGCAGGCCCAGAACTGACAACGGGCCAGAATTCGCCCACAAAACCTGAATCAGGCAGACACAGATCAACGATCCGACAGACCGGCTGTCTGTCCAGCGATTCGAACTCCACCAGAGAGCCGCAATGCCCAGCACGTCGTAGAGGCCTGGTGTCGGTGCCCAGGCACGATTCGCAGCAACGACTCCGCAAAAAAGAATCAACAGTCCGAGCCCTCTCGAAGCAGCGTCGTACTCTCGATTCACAGCCAGAAGGATCAGCACCGCTATCCCCAGAGGTACCGCGCTGACAACGGTGGGGCCGAGAAAGACCAGCCCCAGATACCACGGCAGCCCGCCGAGCCAGTCGGCCTCCCGGGACGCCTCAGCGACCAGCAGGTCTGCACTCGGCGAGATCGAACCTTCGGCGACAGCTCGACCGCGAGAAACCTGCCACCAGAAACACTCAGCCACGACCGGACGAAGAAGGAGTAGAACGATCGCAGTGAGCAAAGCGATCGACCTCCACGTGTGTTTGATTTGTCCCCATTCGGCGTCAGTTTGCAACATTGTCTTAAACCGCTGTGCTGAACAAGGCGACTGTCGATGTTCAGATTGGCTCGATATCAATCTGACGGTCTCACGCAGCAATTTTGACCGTACTCTCAGGTTGATTCCAATCAATCATGGTCGTATTGTCGTTAGCTTATGGATTTCTGGAGCTGCTTGCCCGTAAACGTCCGTATACGAAATTTCTTTCTCTGTTTTCAGTTTTGAAATGGAAGGCTGCCAATGTTGAGGCTCAAATTCCGTCGCCAAAGACGGGCATTTACGCTGATTGAACTGCTCGTTGTGATCGCGATCATCGCGATTCTTGTTGCTCTGCTTCTGCCTGCCGTTCAACAGGCCCGCGAAGCTGCACGTCGATCTCAGTGCAAGAACAATCTCAAGCAAATCGGTCTGGCACTGCACAACTACCACGACGTCCACACCATCTTTCCTCAGGTCCGCGTCCTCGATCTGAACAACTTTCCGGGTAGCTGCACGGCGGGTTGGCAAAGACCAGGAGGATTCTCCTGGAGAGTACTGATTCTGCCGTTCATGGATCAGTCGCCGCTGTATGAGACGATTGATTTCACTGATCACCTTTATACGGGTGGCTGTGCCAGCAGCTCGTCATCATGGGCCACGGCAGATAAGACGATTATTTCGGCCTTCCTTTGTCCCAGCGACCCGTCTCAAGTGATCAAAGGTGGTGACGCAGGGACGAACTATGCGGCGATGCGCGGCACGGGCGCGGACCTGACTTCGACTGCATCCAATCGTCTGGGCTTCATGTCTGCGACGCGCCCTCCCAAAACACGGGACATCACTGATGGATTGAGTAATACGATCGCCGTCATCGAAGTTTGGCGTGACAAGCCATTCCAGCGACTCGGTGGCGGTCCAATCTCAGAGAATCGTTGTCAGCGATGGATTGCGGCAGGACGCTGCGAAGCTGGCTCGGTCAGACCACCAAATGATCCCGCCACCGATCAGGTCGATTGGACGAACGAGTATCTCGACTTAAGTCGAGGTGGAAATGGTCGCACTGCATCCAGTATGCACGTTGGGGGAGTTCACGCACTGATGGGTGATGGTGCCGTTAAATTCGTCAACCAGACGGTCGATCTGACGGTTTACCAGAACACCACGACTCGAGGCGGGGAAGAAATCGACGTTCTTGAGTAGAAGTATCGTTCAGATCTCGTAAAACCTGCGGCAGCGAGCAGAGTGCTCGCCGCCGTTTTCGACTTTCAGGTTCAGACCACGCTCAATGGGAGTATCAGGAAATGTCCAATGTTTCAGGAGCGGCGGCACGCTGCCTGGTGATGACCGTCATTCTTGCCTTGGGGGGTTGCAGTGATCCGGCAGCATCCATGCGGAAGAACATTCAATACCCGGAATGGGATGGCCTGACGGCGATCTCTTCCGAAGAGGTTCTCATGCCAATCGAGATGCCTTACGAGCGCGGTGACATGGCTGAATTTAAAACGGCAATCTCATCTGAAGTATTCGCAGCGGCGCTGGACAAGTTCGAGCAGTCAGAGATTCCGGCAGACTTTGTCACTGAAGATCGCAAGCAGGCAAAAACCGCTGCTGTTGAGAACTATCGAAAGGCGCTTGAAGCCGTAAAGTCAGGAAGCAGCGTTGACGATCTCAAGTCAGCCTATGAAGCGGCTCGCTCTCAGATGAAAGTCGTCGGTAAACCCATCGAAGAGTGATCCGCTGCCAACAGACGAATTCCTGTTAGACGTGCGAATTCTGCCTGCGGAGCAGCACGGACTTATAGACCTTGCCCTTGTGCGATTTCGAGACGGTCTCGATGTGAACCTTGCGTGGCTTGTGTTCGCTCATCGGGCCGTTGTAGCAAATGAACATACCGGCGCCCGGTCCTGATTTCGGAAATTCTGGCTACAAGCGGAAATGAAATTCGTCGCTCACCTCGCAAAACACAGACCCAAACGCCATTTACACTCTTCAAGTTCGGATTAGCCGATTGGGCGCTAGCCCCGGTTCCGTCACCGCGAAAAAACCGGGGCTAGCGCCGGTTACCGCGTGCGAACCGATCAACAACCGGACGCTAGCGCGTGCCGGCTAATTTTGCCAGAAACTGTTGCCAGAACCGGTCAGCTTAGTCGATCAGGTCTTTGATAACTTTTCCATCGTTGACGATTTCGATCGGTCGCCTGGAGCCATCAGTTCTTTGGCTGCGTTGATGCCGATCAGGTCGTACCGTGTGGCGTGCAGGTTTTCGAGCTGCACCGGATTCTTTGAAGGTTCTGATGAGGTCGTGTCAGAGTCACCATAGAACATGCCGTGTTTCAGACCACCTCAAGCCACCGTTCAGTCTTTGTTCCTTCCGAGGCTTTGCAGATACGCGTACAGGTCGGCGAGATCCTGTGAGGTTGCGCCTTTCAGCAGGCCGGGCGGCATCAGACTCTGCGGGAGTTTGCGCTGCACGTCGACGTCGGACATTTCGATGCGAAAGGTCTGGTTCGTGGCGTTGCGCAGGATCACACCATCAACGGCTTCGTAGATCAATAGTCCGGTGTAGACCTTGCCGTTTGACGTCACCAGCATCGTTGTCTGGTAGCGTGACGACACGTCCCGGTCTGGATTGACGATTGCCGTGAAGAGGTCGTCTCTTGAAAATCGTTTTGCGGCGCCGGCGAGGTCGGGGCCCAGAGCCTGGCCGCTGCCGTGACACTGGATGCACGATCGGGCATTGAAAATCTTCAAGCCTCGGGCTGCGTTTCCGGTGCTCCAGTTTGTCTGCAGGAGCAGTTCCCGGACGGCTGCCGAGTTGGAGTCCGCGTTTGACGTCAGCGCTGTCGCTTCATCCGGGAATGCACCAATCGCCCATTTGGTCCAGGCGTTGATCGCACCGCTTTGCGGCTCAGTGAAAGGCGCATTCATTGCAAATCCAAACTCTCGATTGGAATTCCGGCGGAGTACTTCAACCACCATCCTGCGCGCGGTTGCTTCGTTTTTCTCTGTGCCAAGTCGACGCAGACAACGGACCAGAGCGACGTTCTCTACGCCCTTGCTGCTGGCTGACAGTTTGGCCAGCGCTGCCAGGCAGGCTTCCAGAACTTCGACCTGCGGAGTTTCCAGACCCTCCACAAACTTCGAACGTTCAAGCTCTTCAGGTTCTGAGGCAAGCACCATCAGCACCGCATTTCGAACACTGAAATTCGGAAACTGATCGCGGACAAGTTGCCGGTGCGCTGGCTTCTCCGACTCGCCAAAGACGAACAGAACATCGTTGGTCCAGGGATAGTCTGAATCGGCGGCGATCTGTCGGGAGAAGCCTTCGATCGCCGCAGCAAGCAACTCGCCGGGCAGTTCGCTCATGAACAGAACGTGATCGGGTCGGCCAAACTCCGGCTGCTCAATCACCACGTCAGGCAGCAGTGGGTCCAATTCGACGAGCGTCTTATACAACTCCTTCAGACGCTCGCCCCAGTTGGTATCGATGTTCAGATTTCTCGCTTTGATCTTGGGCTCAAGCATTACCAGTGCTCGCGCGACGGCGGTTCGATGCGCCGAGTCTCGCGAGGCAACATTGCGAGCTGCGACGATCAGGTAATGAACATCGTCGGTGGGGTGCGACTCGTCGGTGATCTTCGCGAGAACCCTGGTCAGCAGAGCCGCGTTGAATGGCTGCAGCATCGCCAGCAGTCGAGCCAGCTCGTAGTCGAGGCGTTCGTCGTCGGTCGGAAACAGCTCGGCCAGCCGAATCCGGTAGGGATCCAGTTCGCGATCAAACGCAGACAGGTCCAAAGCCGGAGCGTAACCATCGAACACGGCAGCGACGTTTTCGTCGGGCGTCAGGTCTCCCAGACCAAGCTGCATCAAACGCACGGCTTCCAGCTTCAGTTCGCCGGGCAGGTCGCGGTCGAGAACTCGCAGTGCGATTTCGAACGCATAGGAGTTGTATCCTGGTTTGCGGCCAAGGAACCCGAACGCGTTCGAGATGCCGGCCGTCCAGCCAGACTTCGCCGCCTGTACAGCGAGCGTTCTGAAAGTCTCTTTGCTGAGTTGTGGAATCAGTCGCGCCGCTGCGATGCGGTCAAACCTTGTCGCACTGCCCAGTCGCTTTGCCAGTGCTGCAGCCAGCGGAGCACCATTCAATTCACCCGGCAGGCCGAGTAACGCTTCACAGGCAATGCGACCGACGAAGGGATCATCATCGGCGACAAGTGGCACGCTCAGTTCGGCAATCTCGCTCGGCGATTTTGTCCGACCGATGGCCCACGCCGCGCGAGCTCGGACTTCGACTGACGAATCGGCGACGAGCTGTTCCAGGGTCCGGTCGCTGACGCCTCCGAAGATCTCGACAAGGATTTCGATCGCTCGAACCCGCTGCACGGTGGCTCGGCTGGGGTTGGTTGCGGCACGGGAAAAAGCATCGAGCCCGGCGGTTTTTGAAAGCGGTTCCCAGATCGCGCGAGACCAGCTGGACAGCGGCTGAGGAGCGTCCAGGCAGGCGGCTACCTGATCGTCGAGCGTTTTCGTTTCGCCCGGCCAGACTGGGGTCGGCGACGACTCGCTGGCAGAACTCACGTGGCGGATTCGATAAACGCCGCCGCGGGTTCCTCGACCGCCGATGCTGATATACAGGCTGCCGTCCGGGCCGACGGCGGCGTCAGTCGGAGCAAATCCAAACTGACCAACCCCGGTCATGAACGTTTCAGACGTCGCCGAAAAGGCAGCACCATCACGTGTGAGTTGCACGTTGAGCACTCGACCGTACGTCCAGTCCAGCACGAACAGGCTGTCCCGGTATTTCTCCGGAAACTGCCGGTGCCGGTAGCTGACAACGCCCGTCGGAGATCCACGACCAAACTCAGCGACAACCGGCGGCATGTCGACGAAGTAGTCCGGCTGTTTCCAGCTGCGGGAGACCCAACCGGCGTGAGAACCTGGCACGGCCTGGAAGACTCGAGTGGGACGATACCAGGGCAACGACACGTCGCGTTCGCCGTCGCTGTCAAAGACGAAAATGTCGCCCAGCGAGTGGAAGGCGAAGTCGTACGGGTTGCGAAATCCGTTGGCGACGATTTCCCCGCCCGTCAAGTCGGGCTTCAGCCGGAAGACGACTCCGGCCTGCGGTTGCTTGATCGGCGACGTCGGTTCGGTGGCGTATTTGCTCGTAATGCCGGCATAGTTTCCGGCGTTGAGATACCACCAGCCGTCGGGGCCTCGCTGGACAGAATGGACGTCGTGTTCGCCGCCGGTCTTGAATTCAAGAAATCGGTCGGGCGGCCCGTCAGCCTGTCCGTCACGGTTGGCATCCCGATAGCGCAGCAGCGATCCGTCTCCGGTGCATAGCAGATCACTCCCGAGAAAGAACATGCCCTGAGAGCCGGATTTCGGACCGTCGGCGAATGTTGTTGCGGTGTCAGCTTGCCCGTCGCCGTCGCTGTCGATGAGGGTTTTCACGTAGCCGGAACCGGCAACTACCACATTTCCGTCGGCGTTTATCGTCATCGAGAAAACGTCGTGCGCGAGTTCGTCGTCAGCGAACAGAGTCGCTGCGAAGCCTGCCGGGACAGATACATCCTCGGCAGAATCAGCATCAGCGGCAAGAACGATCAGCTGCAGGCTGATAACTGCCGCGAAAATCAGCAAACCAAGTGGACGGCGGCGCATTTGCCGGATGGCGACATATAAGCCTGAACGCATAGCGAGATCCGTCTCGTATTTGAGAACCGCTGTTTAATCATCGGCGATGAGGCATTCGCCGGACACCGTTCATACCGTTGGGAGCTACCTGGCTCGGCGATATAGTAAGCCTTCTTCTTCTGAAGGAGCAATTCCGTGCGAGGAACGCTGAGCCTCCGGGATGCCACTTAACCGAATAAACAGTTTGAAAGTCTCATGTCACACAAGAAACAGCGTCCAGCGGCCGTCGCGTTCCTGTACGAAAACTCGATGTTCCTTATCGCCGGAGCCATCGCTGCTCTGGTCTGGGCGAACGTCGCTCCTGATTCGTATCATCACTTCATCCATCTTGATCTGACAGGCAGCGGCGAACATCACGCCGCACCTGCTCAGGATGAAGCCGACGGCCACGATGCCACAGCTCACGTCGCGACTTCCGACACTCCGGAACTGGGTGACGACGCGACCACATCCGAGCAGCACGGCGTCACTCTGCACTTTCTCATCAACGACGTTCTGATGGCATTGTTCTTTGCCATTGCCGGTAAGGAAGTCTGGGAAGCATTGCTGCCTGGCGGAGCGTTGTCCGATCCGCGGAAAGCAGCGACGCCGTTGCTCGCGACCGTTGGTGGAGTGCTTGGACCAGCGGCCATCTACATTGGCGGAGTGATGCTGACCGGCCAGCAGGAACTGGCCAACGGATGGGCGGTGCCGTGTGCGACCGACATTGCCTTCAGTTATCTGGTGGCTCGCATGATCTTCGGACAGGGGCATCCCGCGATCGCCTTCCTGTTGCTGCTGGCGATTGCTGATGACGCTGCCGGACTGGTGATTCTCGCCGTGTTCTATCCGACGAGCGCGTTGGCGCTGGAGTGGATGGGACTGGCTGTCGCCGGAATGGCGCTGGGTATCGGATTTCAAAAACTGAAGTTGCAGAGCTTCTGGTGGTACCTGTTGATTCCTGGCGCGATGAGCTGGTTTGCCTTCTACAAGGCGGGCATTCATCCGGCACTGGGACTGATCCCGATCATCCCGATCATGCCTCATGCGAAATCGGACCTTGGTCTGTTTGCACGGGAAGAACTCAACCGCGACGACACGCTCAACTCGTTCGAGCACTGGTGGAAAGACAAAGTCGAACTGATCCTTGGACTATTCGGTCTGGTGAATGCGGGAGTCGCTTTCTCGGCGGTCGGAACCGGGACGTGGCTTGTTCTTGCCGGGTTGATCATCGGCAAGCCAGTTGGCATCACGTTCATGACGTGGTTGGCCGTGAGGGTTCTGGGATTGAAAATGCCTGAGGGAATGAACTTCCGGCATGTGGTGACACTGGGAATGATCGCCGCGATCGGTTTCACCGTCGCTCTGTTCGTGTCGACAGCCGCCTTCCCGGCGGGATTGACACTGGACTCGGTCAAGATGGGAGCGCTTGGCAGCTTCGGAGCGGCAGGTCTGTCGTTCATCGTTGCGAAACTGGCCGGTGTGAAGAATCCGAACAGCAACGGCAATGGAGGAGTCAAGAAGTCCGTCGCTCAAGCAGCGTGATGCGAGTCTCCGAGACGGCCGTCGACAAAGCATTTCGGTGATTCAAAAATCTAAACAGCCCCCGGTTGCCCATGCGACCGAGGGCTGTGTTTTTCTGGTGATTCAGACCGGACGGTGCGTGCCTTCACTTCGTTTCAGGATCGAGCACATTCCCGAACGGACAAGCTCAATCTTCGAGTCGGAATTTCTCGCACTGACTGAGGAAACACTGCGGGTTTCCAAATGTGACCGTGTCGATTGTTTCAGCCGAGTGACCTCTCCGTGCCATTTCCAATCGCGCTTTCGGGACGGCCAGAGGGTCACTGCATCCCCAGTCACCCGCCGAGTTCATCCACAGCCGCTCGGTACCGTACATCTCGATAATGTCGGCAGCTCGCTCAGGGGTACATTTCGTATCCGGGTACAGCGTCATCCCCGCCCAGAAACCGCGATCAAGAACTTCGCCGACGGTGTGTTCCTCGACATGGTCGATCAGCACTCGGCCAGGCTCGATTGAGCTGGCACTGATCGCATCCATGATGAGGCGGGTGCCTTTCAACTTGTCTTCCAGATGCGGCGTGTGGACCAGCACCATCTGGTTGTACTTTTCGGCCAGCGCGATCTGTTCTTCAAGAATAATCAGCTCGTTCCGAGTGTTCTTGTTCAGTCCGATTTCACCAATCCCAAGAACCGTTTCGCGTTCCAGAAAATCGGGAATGATCGAAATCACTTCGCGAGCGAATCCAGGATCATCCGCTTCCTTCGGGTTAATGCAGAGCCAGGTGAAATGGCGAATGCCGAACTGAGCGGCGCGCTTCGGCTCGTACTCGGTCAGCTGTCGGTAGTAGTCGAAGAAGCCCTGAGCTGACGAGCGATCGAAACCGGCCCAGAACGCTGGTTCTGTAACAGCGACGCAGCCGGCCTGAGCCATTCGCTGATAATCGTCGGTCGTGCGGGAGACCATGTGAATGTGCGGGTCGATGTATCTCATGCCGCACCCCCTTCGGTCGACACTCGATGCGGAGCGCCCAGAGCGCCTTTCATTCCGTCGGCAGACTGCGGCATGGCCGTCGAATGGTCGCTCAGCAGATCAAGAATCCGCCGAGCCCGCTGCGACTGTCCGTCGGTCAGGATGGCGATGGCATCTCGAAACGCCGTGTCACGAAAGTCCGCGTCGTCGCCAACAGGGCGAGCCCGATCAAGGCGGTCCAGATAGGCGGCCAGATCGATCAACTTCGCCCGATGTTCCATGAAGTAGGTATTGATGACCTCTTCCCGGTTCTGCGGACAGGAAAATATCGGGTCACTCATGGCGGTGTCCTCTTTTCGAAATCAGTGAGCAATGTTGCTGGTCGGATCCTACCGGCGTTGTTGATCACAGTCGACAATCGCGTGCCATGCTGAGTGTGGTTCACGCTCACCGCTCGCCTGAGTGGTCAAAGTATGTGTCATCGGAAGTCCGCGTGCTGAAGTTGCAGACCAGCTGCCTGCGGAACCACAATGGCCGCTTCCAGTTCAGGTCTATTCATGGAGTACAGCATGCAGTGGCGAACCCAGCGGGCGATCATGTCGATGATTTCTGTTTCTGCAGTGCTGTTAGCTTTTGTTACTCTGGTGACTGAGGCCGCTGACGCTACGGATGCGTCGCTCAGGCTTCAGCTGCGCAGTCGCATCGAAACCGCAAAAGACAGCGGGCGATTTCACACGGTGACTCGTTCAGAAACGTGGGATGCGGGTCAGACAGCGGTCATCGTTTGCGACATGTGGGATTACCATCACTGCCTCAACGCTGTTCGACGCGGGACCGAAATGGCTCCTCGGATGAACAAAGTTCTGCAGGCCGCTCGCGAGCGCGGGGCGATCATCATTCACGCTCCCAGCAGCTGCACGGAAACTTACGCCGATCATGCAGCTCGAAAGAGAGCCCGGAGCGTCACTCGTGTGGAGAAGCTTCCGAATGAGATTGGCAAGTGGTGCTATCGAATTCCGCAGGAAGAGCAGGGCGAATACCCGATCGATCAGACGGACGGCGGTGAGGACGACGATCTGGCAGAGCACGCCGAGTGGGCGCAGAAACTGGCGGCGATGGGACGGAACCCCAAAGCTCCCTGGAAGGCTCAGATGGATCTGCTGGAGATCGACGCCGAACGTGACTTTATCAGCGATAATGGCGAAGAGATCTGGAGTATTCTCGAACGCAACGACTGTAAGAATGTCATCCTGCTGGGAGTGCACACCAACATGTGTGTGCTCGGTCGCCCGTTCGGACTGCGACAGATGGCGAAGAACGGGAAGAACGTCGTCCTCATGCGGGACATGACCGATACGATGTACAACCCTCTGCGAAAGCCGTTCGTCAGCCACTTCACCGGAACTGATCTGATCGTCGAGCACATTGAAAAATGGGTCTGCCCGACGATCACCAGTGACCAGTTTCTGGGCGGCGAACCGTTTCGTTTCACGACCGACACTCGTCCGCACGTGGCGATCGTGATTGCCGAGCAGGAATATCTCACGCACGAAAGCCTGCCGCCGTTCGCACTGGAACAACTCGGCAAAGAGTTTCGAGTCAGTTTCGTTTTTGCCAACGAACAGGAGCGCAACGACCTGCCTGGCATCGACGTGCTGAACGACGCGGACGTTCTGTTGTTGAGCGTTCGTCGTCGCGTGCTGCCGCCGGCT
>JAQBWV010000157.1 GCA_027624335.1 Planctomycetota bacterium | reverse complement strand
CATTACTCCGGATGACACAGACGGCGTCATGGCGACTGGTCATAGGCGCATGGTGCATGGCGTTCGAGATCCATTGCGTGCTGGCGTGCTGCTCCTTGACGACGGAAGTACGCAGGCCGCGATCGTAACGCTGGACACGATCGGGGCGTGGGATGCGATGGTGAAACTCACTCGAGTTCGTATCGAACAGGAAACCGGTATCCCCGCAGCGAACATCATCGTAGCGGCGTCGCACAATCACTCTGGGCCGGCCTTCGAAGCGGATAGTACCTGGGGAAGAGTACTGATTGAAAAACTCGGCTCAGCCGCGAAACAGGCGGCGGACAGCATGCGGAAGGTTACCGTTGGATACGGTGAGGATCGCATCGAATTTGGCATCAACCGTCGTAAAGTCATCGATGGACGTGCCGTCGTACGTCTCAATCCGGACGGACCGAACGATCAGCGAGTCAAAGTTCTGAGATTCGACGATGGTGGTTCACTGACGCCACTGGCGGTAGTGATGCACGCCGTGTGTCATCCCTGTTTCTTCACGTGGGGCGACAAGGGGTCCGAGCCGTATCCCACGGGCTATCCCAAGATGAGCGCTGACTTTCCTGGAGAAGCGCAAACGTTTGTTGAAATGTGTTACGCCCATAAAACGAATGCCTTGTTTCTACAGGGTTGTGCAGGCGACATTCGGCCAAACCTGCCTGGGTACCCGTATCGATGCGCTGACGAAGCAGACATTCAATGGGCTGGCCGCGATCTGGGTGGCGCCGTCGTACGATCACTCGCACGTTCAGTCACGCGGGAGGAGCTACGCCTCAGACCGGCGTACTATCAGATTCGCACCGCCAGCGCGGTTGTGTCTCTTCCCGGAAAAGCAGGCCGCGTTTCGGCAGAGCTATCAGCGTTGAAGATCGGCCCTTATCTGTTGCTGACGATGCCGGGTGAGCCAATGGTCGAATTCGGATTCAAACTGGAAAAGGCAATCGATGATCGAGCCATTCCAATCATCGTTGGCTATGCGAATGGAAATGTGGGTTACATCGCAACCGAGGATTCATACGACGTTGGTGGCTACGAACCCAACACATCAAAACTGTTGCCGGAAGCGGAGTTGCTCATCCTCAGCGAACTCGGTCGCCTGGCAGACCGAGTCGTCGGCGACGTATTCGAATCATTTTCCAAACACCCGAAAGACATCGAACGCCGCAACGACGCGGAGAACGCGAGTAAGCCGGAACTCGGAAAGAAGTGAGAAGGCAACGTGACTGGTGGACCGCTTCGTGCCTGGTGTCTGACTGGCGACTGGATGAGCATCGCCATCGACGTGACAATCTGCTCGGTCATCTCTGGGATTTACTTCCATTCAGGACGCAGGTCGAAGACCCGCGTGTAGTTCCGTGACACCCTTCGGCCAGACCGATATGCGTCCGCTCCTGATCGCCGGCTACTTTCAACAGCCGTGCGATGACGTGAGCCGGAGCAGCCCACGCGAGTTTGTTGAGTGGTGGCGAATTCTTCGGCGTGCCATTCCAGTGCTTGTGCCATCCCATGATTCCCGCCAGCGTGCCGTTGAGTGCGATCAGTGGCGACCCGGTCCATTCTGCACAGACCGTCGAGGTTTGAAACGGAAGCAAGTCAACGATCTCTCACGCTGTGCGGGATTGGCGCGTCCTCTGTCGATACACACGAGGCGAACATCCCGCTTCTGCGTTGAATGCGTCGTTCATTGTGCGGGGACTGCCAAAGCCCGCCTGGCGAGCGATCTGTTTAATGGGCAGATTCGTCGCCGTTAGCTCGCGCTTCACACGCTCGATTCGCAGTCGCTGGATTTCAGCGGCCACGGTGCGGTGTAACTTGTCCCGGAAACGGTTTGTCAGAGCGCGGCGAGAGACGTTGGTTGCGTTGGCGAGCGTGTCGATCGTGATCGGCCGGTGCAGGTTTTCATCAATGAAACGCAACGCACTCCGGACGAGCGGATCGTCGACAGCGCGAAAGTCGGTGGATCTCCGGGCAACGATTCCGACTGGTGGAAGCAGGATGCTGCTGGAATTCACGTTCCCGCTGCCGTTCGGCGCGAGTGAGTCCGACTTGTTCATCAACTGGTCCAGCAGACGTGCTGCCTCAAAGCCGATCTGCTCATACGGATACTCGAGACTGGTGACGCCGGGCTCCGGGCGTTCGCAGATGGCTTCATTTGAGCCGGCGACAATGGCGACGTCTTCCGGCACTCGCCAGCCGCGGTTGCGGCACATCTCGATGATCAGACGGGCCGTGTCGATGTGATAGATGAACAGCCCGACCGGTGGGTGCAGTGAATCCAGCCAGCGTTCCAGCACATGGACACTTCGTTGCCAGTCCCGGTAACTGTCGTTGCGCCGATCGAGTTCTCCGTCCCGGCTACCTTCGGTGACTTTGCTGCACGCGAAGCCGGCCTCGCACACGGTATTCTCGAAGGCGTCGGCCTCGGTAACGGAAGCCCGGTAAGGCGGATGGTAGACAATGCCGAAGTTTCGAAACCCGCGCGACAGCAGGTGTTCTGCGCGGACTCTGCCGCAGGCTTCATGGTCCGCAAAGACGGCGGACAGGTCGCGCGCCGGAGAATTGAACCAGACGTTGACCACCGGCAGCCCCAGGCGATGTGCACGCCGGGCTCCCTGAGCCGAAATACGACCAACAAGTCCGTCGTATGGCGACGCCTTCGAACCCCGACCTGGCAGCGTGTGATCGGCCCATTCATCGATGATCAATCGCCAGTCACCCTGCTGTCGGGCGTAATCGTGGATGCCCGTAAAGATCGCCGTGTGCCGTTTGTAGGCTTGGCCAATTTGCATTTGCACGGCTACACGTTTCTGGACTGACATGACGACCTCTAAAAGGAATGAGCCTCAGACCGGATCAGCTGGTTTCCGCTGGTGTTTTGCCCGATTATGCCATACTGGATCGTTACAATGCGCCGCCTGTTCGAACCATCCTGCAGAAATTCTGCGCCACTGAGACGAGGAAGTCAGATGTCCCCGAGGCTCCACTGTTCTGCCACTGCGAAACAACTCTCCGTCCTCTTAATGATCAGCCTGCTGATCATACAGGGAGCTGCCGCCGCCGATCCGCCGCCATTGCCCGATCCCGATGGCAAGCCCGCCGACATGAGCAAGCCCGTGCAGGTCTACATCCTGCTGGGCCAGTCCAACATGCTGGGCGCCGGCAAGATCGGTCCGGCGGAGAAGCCGGGCTCGCTGACGCACGCGGTGAAGGAGCACCAGAAGTACCCGTACCTCGTCGACGACGCCGGCAATTGGACCGAGCGGAAGGATGTCCGGCACGTGCGCGTCATGGGGAGCGGCACCGGCGCCATGAAGGTCTTCAACAACGAGTGGATGACCATCAAGGGCAACATCGGCCCGGAGATGGGCATCGGACATCACGTGGGGCAAGTCACCGACGCGCCGGTGATGATCCTCAAAAGCTGCATCGGCAATCGCAGTCTCGGCTGGGACCTGCTGCCGCCGGGAAGCCCGTCCTTTGAGTTTCAGGAGAAGGACAAGAAGACCGGCGAACTGAAGACCTGGCACTACGCCGGTTACAGGGAATCGCCTCTACGCTGGGAAAAAGGCACGGAGCCCGAGCCGATCGGCTGGTACGCCGGCATGCAGTACGACGGCGATATTGCCAACGCGAAGACAGTGCTGGCCGAGCTCGACAAGTATTACCCCGGCGCCAAGGAATACGAGATCGCCGGCTTCTTCTTCTGGCAGGGCGACAAGGATCGCTACAACGCCGGACACGCCGGTCGATACGAGCAGAACCTCGTGCATCTGATCAAGCAGTTGCGAAAGGACTTCGATGCACCCAGCGCAAAGTTCGTTTGCGCCACTCTTGGCCAGACCGGGAAGGGCGCCGAAGGAGTGGAAGGGCAGATCCTCGAAGCCCAGCTCTCCGTCGACGGTAAGGCCGGCAAGTACAAGGAATTCAAGGGGAACGTCGCCACTGTTTACTCTCATCCACTGTCTCAGGGAGGCGCTTCCAACAGCCACTACGGCGGCAACGCCGAGACGTACATGAACATCGGCGAGGCGATGGGGCGGGCCATGGTTGACCTGTTGGAGAAGAAGTAACGATGCAGCAGTGTTTTCCACAAACAAGAGGTAGCGAAACTCGTCATGAGTTTCGTCCGGTGCATCTCCGAAAGTCCTGGCGACTTTCGCTACAAATCGTGCTGTCGACAGGTTTCGTCGTTGGCATCACATCGAATGGACTTGCCCGGGACGAGCTTGCGTTTGGTGTACCAGGAAGCATTCAGTCGGTCGTTACCAATCGCTGCATGGAATGCCACGGAGCCGACGCGGCTGAAGGCAATGTGAGATTCGACACCCTGGCGAAGCTCGACAACGACGAGCGACTGGAGTTGTTGAACAATGCTCAGGAGCAACTCTATTTCGGATTGATGCCGCCGGAGAATGCTGAGCCGCCGAGCGAGACCGAGCGTGAATTACTGGGCGGCTGGATATTCAGTGAGTTGAAGAAGTTCGGTGCGTCCAGGCTTGAGGACAAGCTGCGCAGGCCGGAGTACGGCAATTATGTCGATCACGACAATTTGTTTTCCGGAAAGTACGCAGACCTGCCGGGGTTCACCTGGGATCGGCGCTGGCTGATCAGCGAGTTCATTTTCGACGCCAGATTCAACCGGATACTGAATCACACACCGTTCCAGACGATCGATGGCAAACGGCAGTTCGTCATCGGCAGCAACAACCGGCGAGTCAACCTGACCAATCCGTTCCTGCTGCCGACGAATACCGGCGTTCGCTATTACGCCCACGAAACGCTCAACGGCGGCCATCTGCTGACGATGATCACCAACGCCAAAGAGGTGGCAACTTACATGGTGTATCTGACCACGCGCGATCAGCGGTACGTCCCGGCCATCGCTGCGATCATGAGTCAGGAATGGGAACACGAACGGATTCTCGCGTCGCGTGAAAGCTTCCTCAACAACTTCATCGATCGAGTGCTGGTCGAGGTCTACTCAGAGGGGAACGACGAACTACTGCCGGACTTCGTTCGAGTTCACGTTGATCCGCCGCAGTCTGAATCTGACGGACAGCCTGTCAAAAAGGCACCGTTTCATGCAGCGAACCCGGGAGCACAGGAACTCGTTCTGATCTTTCACACCATGCGACAGCGTCAGACGGAAGGCGACTCGGACCAACAGCTCATCGAGAAGTGCGAACGAGACTGGTTCAACTGCGGACATAACGAGCGAAAGATTCAGGCTCGCGTCACTTTCCTGAACAACTACATGGCGGAGTGGCGCAATGTGATTGATCAGCATCGCTATGACGAGAAGCACAGGCCCCTCGTCTATCGCCCGGCCCAGCCCGAGGAGATGGCGGTCATGACGGACACGATACGAAAACACCGCAGGCAGGGCGACCGCTTCAACACCATCATCAACAAATGCCTGGCTCAGTGGCGGCAAGAGTTCAAGCAGCAGCGCATCGACGCAGGGCCACCCGATGCCGCATTAACTGCCGAGCTGGTCGGTCAGTTATTCGACAAGCTTCTTGAGCGTTCGCCCACCGCAGAAGAAGTCGAACAGTTTGTTTCGCTGACGCAATCCTATGTCGAGAGCATGGGCAATCAGAAGGCGATCGAAAAGCTGATCCAGACGCTCATCCTGCGGTCGGACTTTGTCTATCGCAGCGAGTTCGGTCAGGGTGAACCGGACGAACATGGCAGAAGGATGATGTCGCCCCGCGACGCAAGTTACGCCATCGCGTTTGCCCTGACCGACAGCAGCCCGGACCCGGAACTGGTGAAGGCTGCAGAGCAAGGCAGACTGAGTACTCGCGAAGATTACCGGCGTGAAGTCCTGCGGCTGCTCAACAACCGTGATCAGTACTATGTCGTTGACGAGGCGGTCGAACGACTTCAGCTCACCGCCAGCTTCACGAATATGCCGATCCGCGAGCTGCGGTTCTTCCGCGAGTTCTTCGGCTATCCCAATATGCTCCCGATCTTCAAGGACAACAAACGCTTCGGCGGCAACTACGACAACGCCAAGGGGCGGCTGGTGGGCGAGGCCGACCAGCTCGTCGAGCACATCCTCGAAGAAGACCAGCACGTCTTCGAGAAGTTGCTGACGACCGAGGATTTCTACGTCTTCCACTCCGGCGACAACGAAGCCATGACGGTGGCGTCAGAGCGGATTCGCACGATCTATGATTACTTCAAGGATCTGGACTGGCAGAACTTCGAACAGGAAGACCTTGTCGCGCACAAGGAGTTTCTGGAAGTCGCCAGGATGAGGGGCGTTGACGTTAACAATCTTGCCTCGAAAGGACGCCGTGACTCGATCAGGGAATTCAAAACGGCGATGGCCAGTTTTACCTTGCGGTTTGACAAGGGCCAGACAGCCGCCGCTCCCTTTGTCTCGTTTCCAGCTCATGGCCCCTACAACGCTTCCACTCGAACCGGCTTGCAGTTGCGATCTCCGGAAGTCGCAAAGTTCTTCAACATCCAACTGGACGATTGGAGTTATCCATCAGTGCAACCCGCAAAGGTTGTTAATCGCAAAGGCATGCTCACGCATCCTGCCTGGCTGATCGCCCACGCCCAGAACACGGAGACCGATCCGGTTCGGCGCGGGCGATGGATACAGGAGAAGCTGCTGGCCGGCACGGTCCCCGATGTGCCGATTACGGTGGACGCGGTGATTCCGGAAGATCATCACAAGACACTGCGTCAGCGGCTCGATGCGAAGACGGGAGAGGATTACTGCTGGAAGTGCCACAAGCAGATGAACCCGCTGGGGCTGGCCTTCGAGATGTACGACGACTTCGGTCGCTATCGAACCGAAGAATCACTGGAGCATCCGGATAACCTGCTCGAAAAGGGGCCGGATAAGGCTGCCGCCCATGTCGATCTTCGAGACATCTACAAGTCGCTGCCTGTCGATGCCCGAGGCAAACTGTCGGGAACGGGTGACGCGAATCTTGACGGAGAAATCGAAGGCGCGATCGATCTGGTCGAGAAGCTGGCGAAGTCGACACGGGTCCGGCAGTCGATCATTCGCTACGCCTTCCGCTACTTCATGGGACGCAACGAATTGCTGTCTGATTCCAGAACTCTGGTCGACGCCGATCAGTCATATGTCGAGAGCGGCGGCAGTTTCGACGCCGTCATTGCCTCACTGTTGACGTCCGATTCATTTATTTACCGCAAAGCGATTGAGTAGAGAGCAGGCCGGATCAAGCGAAGCGCAGCTCCGGCAACTGAGTATGCTCCATAGAACAGCAAGTGCCGGAACAGCGGAGGTCCGCTCCTCGGTCCGGCCTGCAACTAAGACAAGGACTAAACTGATGACGACAAGAAGACACTTCCTCAAAACGTCCGTACTTGGTGCCGGGACTGTCGCTCTTACTCCTTCGCCTGGCCATCTCCTTGCCGCGACTGCTAGTATTGATGTCCCACGCCGATTCATCTTTATCCGAAAGTCCAACGGCATCCGCCCTGACGAAGTCGCGCTGCCTTCATTCAGCGACAAAGAGAAAACGCTGGACGCGGCGAAACAGCCTCTCGAAGTGGACCTCGACAAGCACGAACTCCCGAGCTGGCTGCGTGCTTTAGAGGGTCACAAACAGCACATGACCATCCTGCATGGTTTGTCGTGCAAAATGAGTGAGAACGGCCACTGGTCCTATTCGTCCGTGATGGGCGCCTACAAATCAGGCCGTAATTCATTGAGCGGCATCAAGCGGGCGACGATCGATTTCGAGCTGGCCAAATTGTTCCCCTCGCCGTTCGGCCATGTCGAGCTGTCGCTGACGGGCAACTACAGCACATTCCGCACGGGGATCGTTGCCGGCTATTCCGCGCCGGCGGCGCACCAGCGCAACTACTGCTACGCCGATCCGCAGACTGCCTACAACGAGCTGTTCAAGTCCGTCACCGATGCCGGTGCGGTGGAATCCGAAAACCAGATGCTGAAGTTCCTGCAGGAAGACGAGGCATTCAGGACGCACGTTCTGAAGGGCCACGAGAAACTCAAGCTCAGCAATCACGTCAGATCCCTTGAGGCGATTCGCGAGCGGAACCGGCAAGTCGAAACGATGTCCGCATCCATTGCGAAGCATCTGCCCGAGATCGACAAGGTCCATGCCAACGGCGGCCCCAATGCCAGTACACCTGAAAAACAGCAGGCATTTACAGACATCCTTATTGCCGCCCTGGTGACCGGGCTGACAAACGTGGTGACCTACACCATTGATGAACTGTCGACACCCATGAAAGGGATTCCCGGCAACGAAGGCGATCACATTTCAATTCATGAGCTCGGTCACAACGGCGGCTATAGCGGAATCTCTGCTGACACGATTCGAGAAAAGATTCGCATCGGTCACATCGATCAGGTCGCCACGATCATCGACAAACTTAAGCAGGTGCCCGAAGGCAAGGGCAACATGTTTGACAACACCATGATCCTTTACTTCCCCGAGAACGGCGAGGGCCATCACAGTTGGGGCACCGAAGCGCCATTCGTGGTGCTGGCTGGAGAAAACTGCAAACTGGATATCGGCGGTCGCTTTATCCGCTTGCCTTATCACGGAACCGAAGGCCACAAAACACTGGGCAACTGGTACACCACATTACTTAACGCTCACGGCAACCCGACCTCGCATTACGGCGATCTCGATCTGGAAATGTCGCGAAAGAAGCTGAACCAGACCGGCGTGATCAAGCAGTTCATGGGCTGAATCTCTCGGCTGGCCGCTAAAGCGCGTACCCGAAGGTGAATGCGCATCTGGTGGTAGCCTCGGTCGTCTGAGTGCGGGTCCGTCTCGTGTATTCCGACTCGATTTCTGTTTGCTCGACACCGTTTGCCCCGCTATGGCGAGCGTGACTACTCTGACGAAACGCAGAATGTATCTGGTCGCAGGTTCTGCACGATCGCGTCCTGCCGGAAGCGGCGAGTTGGAATCGGGAACCTGTTTCGGACACACTTCTGACAACCGTGTCCGTCAACGGCGTCTCGTTTTGTCCTGTACCTTCGGAGAATGACTCACGATGAAGAAGTTCCGAATCTTTTCATTGATCGTCGCCATGTCGTTGTCAGTGTCGCACTCTGTCCAGTCCGCCCGCGCCGGGCAGTTTCTGTATCTGGCTTCGACAAAGGAAAAGACGATTGTCGCTTATTCAGTCGATGCGACCACCGGTCTGTTGACTCAGAAAAGCAGCACCGAGTTACCGGGAGATGCCGGACCGATGGCGTTTTCTCCGGATAAGTCGTTTGTCTATGCGGCCGTCTCGGGACTCCCTGACAAGCAGGCTGGAGTCGCGACGCTGGCCCGGTCGAAAGACGGAGCCCTCACTCTGATGAATACCGCGTTGCTGAAGAATCGAGCGCCGTATATTCGAGCGAACCAGGACGGCACCGTTCTGCTCGCCGCTCACTACGGTGAAGGTGAAGTGACAACATACCGGATTGCCGATGGAATCTTCACGGGGGAACTGCTGGATCGCAGAGTCACCGATAAGACCGCTCACTGCATCGAGATTGACCCATCGGGACAGTTCGTTTTCGTACCTCACACTTCGCCCAACAAGGTCTACCAGTTTCGCCTGAACTCGACGACCGGAAAACTGATACCCAACGCTCCGCCATTCGTCGACGGGCCGGACGAAGATCATCTCTATCACCAGCCTCGACACTATGCTCACCACCCGTCGTTGAACATGGCTTACACCGCGAACGAGCGCGGAGGCGGGATCTCCTCATGGAAATTTGATCCAGCAAGCGGGACGCTCACACGGAAGCAGACACTCTCGACACTGCCTGCCGACTTCGTGGGCAATAGCGCCGGAGCGGACATCCACATTACGCCTGACGGTCGCTTTGCGTACGTTTCGAATCGCGATGTGACTCGACGCAAAGATGGAGAAACCCCGCACGACACACTGGCCGGTTTTTCGATTGACTCGAAAACCGGCGACATGCAGCGGATCGGTATATTTGCGACAGCCCGCTTTCCGAGATCCTTCTGCATCGATCTGAACGGAAAGTTCCTCTACGCCGCTGGTCAGCAATCGGACGAATTGTTTACGTACTCGATCAATCCGAAAACTGGAGCACTCAAACACACCAGTACCCTCAAGACTGGCGGGACACCCATTTGGGTCATGTGTGGCGAAGTCAACGATCCGGCCAAAGAGTAGCCACACCTTCGTCATGTAAAGTGAGCCGATGTCGTCCAGGTGAAACCGAGCGATGAGGAAATACAGATGCAGCTCCGCCTGACGCCCCTGCTCTGGTCTTTGCTGGCGCTGATATCCGTGACTGTGGGCACGATTCCCCGTCTCGCCGCTGCGGACCCGGACTTTGAACGGGTGATTGCACCACTCCTCGCGGCGCGATGCCTTGAATGCCACACCGGCAGTCAGGCGAAGGGGAGTCTTGATCTTTCGACACTCGCGGGGACCGTCAAAGGAGGCGAGAGTGGAGCGGCCATCCTCTCCGGCAAGCCAGACGACAGTGTTCTCTGGAAACGAGTGCGCGACGACGAGATGCCGCCGAAACATCCCCTCGCTGACAATGAAAAGCTGACGATTCGGGAATGGATCGCGGGCGGTGCCCAATGGAGCGGTGGCGACATCGACCGGCTGCGTTACACCAGCGTTGCACGAGCCGGATACGACTGGTGGTCTCTGCAACCGGTCAAGGACGTCTCGCCACCAGAGTTTGGCGACTCCGCATGGTCTCGTAACAGCATCGACGCATTCATCGCAAAACGGTTGAACGAGAGCGACCTTTCGCCGGCACTCGCAGCCGATCCGCGCACGCTGATCCGGCGGCTTTGTTTTGACCTGACCGGCCTGCCGCCGACTCCCGAAGTCGTCGCCGCATTCGTGGCCGATCCGACAGACGAAGCGTACCTGAAGATCGTCGACTCTCTGCTGGCTTCTCCCCGTTACGGCGAGCGCTGGGCCAGGCACTGGCTGGACGTCGTACGGTTCGGAGAGAGCAGCGGGTTTGAGCGCAACGATCCCCGGATGAACTTCTGGCACTTTCGCGACTGGGTGATCAACGCCTTGAATGCCGACATGCCTTACGACGAGTTTGTGCGAATGCAGTTGATCGGCGATCTGCTCAAGCCAGGACCGGAAGGTGCAGCATCAACAGGATTCCTTGTGGCCGGAGTTCACAACACCGTCGTGGGCCGCAGCGAGCGGATGAAGAAGCTCGCCAGACAGGACGAGTTCGAGGAGGTCATCGGCGCCGTCGGCCAGACATTCCTGGGCCTGACCGTCCACTGTGCAAGGTGCCACGACCACAAGTTCGACCCGATCAGACAAACCGAGTACTACCAGCTCATCGCCTCGATTGCGGGCATGAATTACGGAGAGCGAGTCGAACGAAATCCGCAGGACTCACAGGCGCTGGAGCGGCTGAACAAGGAGATCGCTCAGGTTTCGAAGTCGCTTTCTGAGATAGACAGCGCTGCCCGAGCGGAAATCCTGGCAGCCCGGAAGCAGGGCACCGCCACTCCACCAGCACCGCCGAAGCCGTTTGCTCAGTGGAATTTCGATGGCGACCTGCAGGACCGCGTGGGAACGCTGCACGGACGCC
This sequence comes from Planctomycetota bacterium, assembly GCA_027624335.1. Taxonomy (GTDB): domain Bacteria; phylum Planctomycetota; class Planctomycetia; order Planctomycetales; family Planctomycetaceae; genus JABMPE01. The sequence goes on along the minus strand of JAQBWV010000157.1, from coordinate 3,490 downwards.
TGGTCGGCACCGCAAAGATCGAAGACGGCTCGTTGGTGGTGGATGGCAGCTCGTACGTTGAAACCGCCGTTGTACCAGTCGAGATGAAAGAAAAGACACTGGAAGCCTGGGTGCAACTCGACTCGCTTGATCAGGGCGGTGGAGCAGCCATCAGCCTGGAGACTCCCAACGGAGGAATCTTCGATGCCATCGTCTTCGCCGAGCGGGAGAAGAATCGATGGATGGCTGGCAGCAATGGATTCGCTCGAACGGCACCATTCCAGGGACCGGACGAGCTGGAAGCCGCCAAAAGACCGGTGCATGTCGCCATCGTCTACCAGGCGGACGGGACGATCATCGGTTATCGCGACGGCCAACCGTACGGTGTCTCGATTCGCACATCAGGACTGCAGACCTACGCCGCAAAGCAGTCGCGAATTGTGTTCGGTCTTCGACACAGTCCTGCCGGCGGAAATAAGTTCCTGCGAGGCCGCATCCACAAGGCCAGTCTCTACAACACCGCTTTGACACCGGACGCTATTGCCGCGTCCGCCGGAACCGCCAGCGACTTCGTTTCGGAAGAAGAAATCAGCAAATGGCTGACTCCCGAAAAACTGAAGGCGCGACAGGACGTGAAGGCACAGATCGCCGCACTGCGAACCCGGCATCAGCAGACAGAATCAGCAGCCAACCAGAAGATCTACACGATGAATCCTGGTACGCCGACACCGATCCGGTTTCTCACTCGCGGCGACATCGAGATGGAAGGCGATCTCGTGTCGCCCGGTGCAGTCGCTGCCGTGCCCGGTGTCTCCGCCGACTTCGGATTGACGCCCGACGCTTCCGATGCCGATCGCCGCAGGAAGCTCGCTGATTGGATCACCAGTCCACGGAACCCGCTGTTTGCTCGCGTCATTGTGAATCGACTCTGGCAGTACCACTTTGGAAACGGCTTTGTGACGACCGCCAGCGATTTTGGATTTAACGGCGGACAGCCGAGTCACCCACAGTTGCTCGACTGGCTGGTCGGTCAGTTCAAAGCTGCCGACTTTCGACTGAAGCCCATCCATCGTCTGATCGTGACCTCGGCGTCTTATCGACAGGCCTCAACGATCAACACAGCCGCTGCAACACGGGACGCCGACAACCGCCTGCTCTGGCGAAAGTCGCCGCGACGGCTGGAAGCCGAAGCCGTACGCGACGCGACACTTTCCGTCGCGGGTAAGCTGAATCTCTCGGCAGGAGGACCCGGTTTTCAGGACGTCAGCCTCGTGGCGAATAACGGCACCACCTACTACGCGCCCATTGACGTTGATGGTGACTCGTTTTTCCGCCGAACGATTTACCGCTTCTCACCTCGTGGCGGACGCAGTGCGCTGCTCGACACGTTCGATTGTCCTGACCCGGCGACAGCGGCGCCCCGCCGCGCTGTAACGACAACACCGCTGCAGGCATTGAGCCTGCTCAACAATTCGTTCGTGCTGAGAATGTCCCGCTATTTCGCCGACCGTATTGCTGAAGAGTCAGGCGACGATCAATCGAAACAAATCGATCGAGCCTGGCAACTCGCCCTCGCAAGATCGCCGAACGAGTTCGAACGGACGGCGTCAGAGCAGCTCGTTTCTGAGCACGGCCTGGCGGCGCTGTGTCGCGGCCTGTTCAACGTAAATGAATTCGTCCTTGTCGAATAGCCAATCGGGAACCGGACATGATCACTTCTGGACAACTCAACCGACGAGACCTGTTTGAATGGGGCACTCAGGGACTGGGTGCGACAGCGTTACTGGCCATGCTGCGCGATGACGGGCTTGTCCGATCCGCAGCGGCGGCGACGGATCCAGCCGGCTGGAAGACTCGCGAACCAGTTGCCAGGCGGGCGATCCACATCTGCCTCGTCGGAGGAATGAGCCATATCGACTCGTTCGATTACAAGCCGGAGCTGAAGAAGTTTCACGGCAAGTCACTCACGTACGACAAGCAGCCGGACATCTTTTTCGGTCAGGTCGGACTGCTCCGTCAGAATGACTGGGAGTTCAAGCCACGAGGCGAAAGCGGCCTGATGGTGTCGGAGCTGTTTCCGAGAATCGCCGAATTGGCGGACGAGCTGTGTGTGCTGAAGTCGATGGTGTCGAACTCGGCCAATCACACTCCAGCATTGTTTGTGCAGAATTCCGGCTTCGAATCAAACGGATTTCCCGCGATGGGAAGCTGGCTCTCCTACGGGCTCGGTTCTGAAACCAACGAACTGCCTTCGTATGTCGTTCTACCTGACGGTCGAGGTGGACCTAACGGTGGAGCCACCAACTGGTCAAACGGTTTTCTGCCAGCTCAGTATCAGGGAGTCGTGTTCCGCGGCGGAGACCAGCCTGTGCGTGATCTTTTTCCTGCAACCGCGCTGGGAGCAAGCACCGATGCCGCAACCAGGCAGTTCATCAACTCGATCAACCGTCAACAGCTCGAACGCGCGGGATATGATCCTGCGCTGGCAGCACGCATCCGCAGCTACGAACTGGCGGCACGCATGCAGCTTTCAATTCCCAGGGTCAGCGACGTCTCCGGCGAGACGGAGCAGACACAGCAGGCCTACGGAATCACCGAAGAGCAAACAGCCGACATGGGCCGCCGATGTCTGCTCGGACGTCGTCTGCTGGAGCGGGGCGTGCGTTTCGTCCAGCTCTACTCAGGAGGCCCGATCGCCGGTAGTCCTCGTGCCAGCTGGGATGCTCATGAAAGTGTCAAGGACAATCATGGCATCGAGGCCGGACGCATCGACAAGCCTGTCGCCGCACTGCTTGCCGATCTGAAACAGCGAGGAATGCTGCAGGACACGCTGGTACTGTTCACCACGGAGTTCGGACGAACTCCGTTCTCCCAATCCGGCGCGAATAATGTCGGGCCTGGTCGAGACCACAACCGCTACGGTTTCTCGTGCTGGCTGGCCGGTGCAGGAATCAAAGGCGGAACAGCCATCGGCGCCACCGATGACGTGGGCTGGAAAGCGACCGAACGCCCGATTCCGTGGCACGATTTTCACGCCACGCTACTGCACCAGTTCGGCATCGATCACGAGCGGCTGACACACTACCACAACGGCATCCAGCGCCGCCTGACCAACGTGCATGGCGACATTGTCGAAGAATGTCTCGCCTGACCAGGCTTTGAAACTGTCCGCAACTAATCCCGTGAATTAAGTCGCGACACGCTTGTGATGCCGCACTGTCGTAAATGGGGAACCCTGTACTGCGAGCGGTAGCCGCAAGCCTGGGAATCCTGGAAATAAGAACTCATATTCATACATTTTGTCAGTGTATGTTTGAGATCTTCTGGCTATTTTGCCACGTGTTGCGTGTATTACTCCCTTGATCATATCTGTGTCGATTGATCATCTGACCGGGGCGACAGACGGAGAACACCATGCTGCTGAATTCGTGGCTGCAGTCACTGACCCGTAATCTGGTTGTTAAACAGCGGGGGGGGGCGAAGCGGCAGAGGCGGCGCCGGCCTGACACAA
>JAQBWV010000004.1 GCA_027624335.1 Planctomycetota bacterium | reverse complement strand
CAAGGTTGTGAAGGCGATGAGGGAGATGCTTGAGCGTCAGCGGCGTTCTGGCTCGGACCAACGCCGATGCGGCGTAATGAGCAAGTCGAACGTGAACGTGTCCTGTTGATCTGTCGTACCAGATGCCTGGGCCGACATACCGCTCACCTCGCAGGTCTTCAATGTGGTAGTAAACCTGCAGACCGACCATCGAATCACCGAACCGCCCGTGAATGTTCCGCAGATTGCGATAGGGTCGAACGGACCGGTACTCGCCTGGCGAACCCTGCTCGAACGGTTCCCACGCCGACGCCGGCTCTTCAAAGAACTCGCGGAACGAGCCGTCAATCACAGCCAGTTCGCCTCGCCACGAACGAATTGTGACAGGCTTGTCTGACGTTCCGACGACGCTGCAGTAAAGCCGTTCGTAATAAGTGCCTCCATGCAGGTAGAGCGTCTCGCCAGACTTGATCTGGTTTAGTGCGTGGGTGACCGTTTTCCACGGAGCCCGACTGGTTCCATCGTTCTGGTCCGCTCCGTTCGCGGCATCGACATGAAATGACGGCTCGTCAGTGAGAGCTCGATCAGAGGGCCTGGGCAAAGGCCTTAGAGCCGGATGCGACTTGAATTCCTGCCCACAGGCCGGGCCGGTCGCAAAGACAAAAGCACCTGACACGAATATCGCTACCCACCGCATGGCCGACCTCCGATTGTGTATTAATCCCTGACCGCTAACGCCATCGTCCTGGTGTTTCACTCGCGGCAGAGTTTCAGAACCCCGCCCGGTCTGTATTTGTAGAAACCCGAAGAGTCTGCGAGTTCCTAAAGCTGCAAGCAGCATTCGAAGTCCGACCTTACTTGTAATCTGCGGTGGTCAGACTGTTGAGTACCGACTGTTGCCAGTCCCGCAGTTCTGACTGCATGGCGACGGCAATCTTCGGTTTGGTCTCGATCAGATTCTTAGTTTCAGCGGGATCGTCGTGCAGATCAAACAGTTCGCTCGTGGACTGCCCGCCTCGCTGACTTCGCATGATGAGCTTGTAGCGGTTGCTCAGCAGGACTCGCGAGCCAGCAAAGTCCTGTTCCGTGATCGCAGGGTGATGATAGTTTCGAAAATTACGCGTGAAGATATCGCCCATCATCTTGACCAGCGGCGTTGTGCCACGCTGAAGTTCTGCGTCGATGTAGGGTTCGTTCGATCCGTCAGCCTTTGCATCGAACTCCCAGAAGCCGCTCGGGCCGGGACGCTCGGCCATCTGGCCATCGATCACTGGCGACAGATCGATTCCGTCCAGCGGGCGATCCGGCAAGGACGTGCCGGTCAGTTTGCACAGCGTCGGCATCATGTCGCTGGTGACCGCGTTGACCTGCGAGGCGGCAGGTCTGGTGATTCTCGACGGCCATTCAATGACGCCGGGAACCCGGATGCCGCCTTCGTACATGTTGCCTTTCTGCCCTCGATAGGGAGACGTGACGATGCCGTCGCCCGGAGTGCCGTTGTCGCCGCAGTACCACAACAGCGTGTTGTCCTTGAGTTCTTCCCGCTTCAACCAGTCACGAAGCTGCCCGATCGAACGGTCCATCGCGGTGATTTCGGCGTAGCGTTCTTGCAGCACATCGCGAAGCGGTCGTTTTGTCGGCTGCCCGGTTTCGTTGGACGTCAACTTGACTTCTTTGTCTGAGTACTCACCGGGCAGGTCGTTGTACAACGCCAGATCTTTTGCGAGGCCGCTGTACGGTTCATGCGGAGAACCGAACCAGACGACGGCGAAAAACGGCTTGTCCTGCTGCTGCACTCTTGCCAGAAACTGAATTGTTTCGGCGATGACGATCTCTGAACTTTCACCCTCGAATTTCTGAGGCGGACCGCCGTTGCGTGAGAACACGGGATTCAGCTCGAAGAAGTTGTCGTGCGACAGCCATTCGTCAAACCCCATCGCTCCGGGGTTTGTTGGGGATGCAGCTTTGACGGGACCGAGATGCCACTTGCCAAAATGACCGCAGGTGTACCCTGCCTTGTTCAAGAGCTGTGCGATCGTGACTTCTTCCGGACGGATGGAATAGCCGGGAGAGAACGTGCCGTAACGGTTGGGATGCCGCCCTGTCATGACGCTTCCACGCGTCGGCGAGCATGACGGGTGAGCCGAGTAGAAGCGATCCAGCCGCAGTCCAGTAGACGCCATTTGGTCCAGCACCGGTGTCTTCACATGCGGATGACCGTTGTAGCCGGTTTCGTCCCAGCCATGATCGTCTCCCATCAGCAGAATGATGTTCGGCCGTTCGACTGCGAACGCTGTCCCGCACAATGTCGTCAAGGAAAAACATATTACGACGGAGCGAAACCAGTACGATCGAAAGACTTCTGGTCGAGGCATGCGTTTCATTGATCAGGATTCCAAAGGTGTGAAGCAATTTGACTTCAGGCGAAGCAGCGTCATCCACAGCCAGCGATTCTACGTCTCGGAGAAGATCAATGTACGATCATCGGGTTCAGGAACAACCATTCGCGGCATGTTCAGCAGAGATTCCACGGCTTCGACGCGAGTCCAATGCGTGGACGGACGGATCAGGCGTGCTCATTGTGATGGGATGGGCATTCGCGAGACTGCTCGGCGTTTTCATCATTCGCGGCAGAAGGTTCGGCAGATTCTGCGGGGCGAGTCTGAGCCTCGGACATACGCGAAGCGGTCGCGTCAGCGGGCTCCAAAACTGGGGCCGTTTCAGGCTCCGATTCTGGAGATTCTGAAAGAATATGAGTCGGCTCCTCCGAAGCATCGTGATACGGCGATGCGGATTTTCGAGCGGTTGCGGGACGAAGTCAGTGACGGCGGGCGTTATCAGGGCGGCTACTGCAGGTGACAGATTTCCTGACGCGATCGCGTCAGGTGGCACGACAACTGCGTAGGGTATTCTCAGTACAAACGAGAAGCCTGAGACTCGAATCAGCTTCACAACTCCGTTCTTACTGAGTTTTCTGCATTCCCAATGTTTGATGCGAACACTCATCACATTGCTGGGAACGTTGCAGAATGCTTCAGTGGAATCGATATCGATGCGATTTGCTGCAGATGGCTTGAAGCCATCTGATGAATGACAGCCAGGAACTTGCGTCTGAACTCTTCGGGAGTCATTTGGCAATATCTGGCAGGCGAATTTCAACGGTTCGAAACGATACGATTGACACGTTTGTCACTTGTTTGAAATCGAGCGCCGTTATCGGCAGGTATTCCTGTTGCATTCGATTCCTGCTTGAGCTGTTCTGAGTCGTGCGGTCGTTGAACTTTTATTTCTCGCGAGCTTTCATCGCAACATCTTCTGCGAAGCGTCACCTCCGGAGACATCAATATGCAGAATCGTGTGATTCGCTGGCGTCGGCTACTTGTCTCTTCGTTTGTTGGGACGAAGCCGGCTCGCCGACGAAGTTCTATCCGATTTGGAAGCTGCCTTAATTTGGAAACTCTTGAGGTCAGACAACTTCTTAGCGCCATAACTCTCGGTAACGCTGACGCAGCTCAAAAGGTGGTTCCTTCGATCGATCAGATCGCGGTTCTTGAGCACGTTCAGAGTCTGCGTACGGCGCAATTCGGGACACTTACCGCTGACCAGGTGCCGTTTCTGAGCCAGCAACAGATTCAGGACATTGACAGCCGATTTGCATTTCGACTCATTCCTTTGAGCTCGCGACAAGCTCTGAGTACTCAGCAGGTTGCATGGTTGAATGTTCGCAGGGTCGGATTAGCGGGGCTGACCAACGATCAGATCGACGATCTTACGGTCGAGCAGGTTCAGTCATTGAATCTGCGGGATCTTCGTAGCCTGACACCGAGTCAGATTCCGAATCTGTCTGCCGAGCAAACTGGTCGACTAAGCGGTTATTACCAGCTTCGCAAGTTGACGGACGAGGCGCGGAAAGCTCTGACCGGCGACCAGATTCGAATGCTTGATGTTGGACGTTCGCGGCTTGACCTCCTGACGGAAGAGCAGGTTGCTGAGTTGTCACTCGCGCAACTGGAAGATGTCAGAGGTGATTCTGACGTCGAGATGCTCAGCGACGAGCAGCACGAAATCCGCAACATGATGGCGGCAGGTCAGGTGCCGCCGGAACGGCCGGCGTCGGCTTCCGCGATGACGACAATTGCCGAGATGCCAGTTGGCAATAGGTCCGTGGGCGAGATTCGGGCGCTGACTTATCGACACTTCGAATCGCTGACCGCCGAGCAGACACCGTACCTGACGATCGAACAGGTCGCTTCGATTCCGAGCGGCTGGTACCTGAGCCGAATTCCGGAAGCGGCTCGTTTTGCATTGACACCTTCACAGGTGCAGGCATTGAACGTTGCCGACATCGGGCTGAGTGGTCTTGCTGGAGACCAGATCTCTGTACTGACAGAAGCTCAGATTCAGAGCCTTAACTACAGAGAATTCGAACATCTTGTGCCACAGCAGACACCGCTGCTCAGTGCCGATCAGGTGTCCGCGATTCCGAATTCATGGTGGTTCGGCCGTTTGTCAGCCGAGGCGAGAAGTGTCCTGACCGCTGCGCAGGTGCAGGCTTTGCGTGTCGATAATCTGGGACTGTCAGGCCTGACGCCGACTCAGTTAGCCGTCCTCGCGCTCGACCAGATTCAATCGCTGAGTTTCCGGGAGTTCCATTACCTGACCGAGTCGCAGACGCCGTTGCTGTCTGCTGATCAGGTGGCAACGATTCCGAATTCGTGGTGGTTTGGCCGGATGTCGGTGGAAGCTCGCGCGGCCATCACGCCCGAGCAGATCAAAACGCTGGCTGTGGAGAAAGTCGGCGTCGGTGCTTTGACGCTGCAGCAGGTGAAAGCATTGTCGCGTCAGCAGGTTCAGTCGCTTGGCTATCGCGATTTTCAATACCTGACGGTCGGGCAGATCGTCGATCTCACGAATGAACAGGTCGCGAGTATTCCCAATGAGTGGTGGTTTACGCGCAGCCCTGAAGAAGCTCGCGCAGCTCTGACCGGCGACCAGGTCAGAGCACTCAACGTCAGTGAAATTCATCTGGGGGCGTTGACTGAGTCTCAGCGGGCGGAACTAAGCGTCGAGCAGATTCGCAGTCTGTCGTATCGCGATTTCCGTTACCTGAATGCAACGCAGACTCCTGAGTTGACGACCGGGCAGATCGCCACAATCCCGAATAGCTGGTGGTTCGGCAACATCTCAGCAGAGGCTCGTGCCGCGTTGACTCCGAAACAGGTGCAGGCTCTTGATGTCAGTGTCACGGGAGTTTCCGGACTGTCTTCGGAACAGTCTGCGCAGTTGTCGCCCGAGCAGGTTCATGCGCTAGGGTATCGAGACTTCGAGCGGCTCGGCCCTGGACAGATCGTGCATCTGTCGGCTGAGCAGTTGGCGACGATTCCGAATTACTGGTGGTTCGAGCGGGTTCCGGAAGACTCACGAGCCGCACTGACCGACGCACAGGTTCAATCACTGAATGTTGGCGTTCTGGGACTCGGCTCCCTGTCGACTCCACAGATTGCGGTCCTGACTACATCACAAATTCAGAGCGTCGGATATCGAGAGTTCGAACGTCTGAATGTTGCTCAGTCGCCGCAACTTACGGGCGAGCAGTTGCAGCAGGTTCCGAATCAATGGTGGTTTGAGAGAATTCCGGATGATGTGCGAGCAGCTTTGACAGGTGACCAGATCAGAGCATTGTCTGTGGAAACGGTTGGGCTCGCCCAGCTGACGGCCGCACAAATCGCAGAACTTTCAGCGGCGCAGGTGCAGACCATCGGCTATCGGAGTTTCGAATTTCTGACTGACGCTCAAACTCCGCACTTGACCGCAGAACAACTGCAAAGCATTCCGAATGAATGGTGGTTCTACCGAGTTTCTGACAGTGCCCGCGCAGCACTAACGGGAGCTCAGATTCAGAGCATTGATGTCGCAACAGTGCGACTCGTCGGCCTCACCGATCAGCAGGTGGGATGGTTGAGCGTCGCTCAAATTCAGACGCTTTCGTATCGAGACTTTGATCGGCTTAATGAAGAGCAGATCACTCATTTGACTGGAGATCAGATTGCCGGAATCCGTAACGGCTGGTACTTCAATGGTATCGCTGAGGAAGCTCGGTACAGCCTGACCGACGAGCAGGTGCAGCGTCTGAACGTCCGAGAGATTTCCATACGATACATCAGCCCCGCTCAACGGAACTCACTGACGACGGTGCAGATTCAGTCGCTGACGCAGTACGACTTTCAGTATCTGTCGGCTGACCAGGTCGTCCACTTGACTCGCGAGCAAATGGGATCGATTTCGAACCAGTGGTACTTCCTGAAGATGTCAGACGCGGCGCGTGCGACACTAAGTCAGGACCAGTTGCTGGCACTGCCAAATGCCGTTCATGCTGGCTTGAATCGCCAGCCGACGGCAATGTTTGCACCTGACGAAGATCACGGCCCGATGACGGAAGCGGCAGCTACGCTTGCACACACAGCCACTTCCGAGACTGCAGCCGTCACAATGTCGGAAGCGGGGCACGAACATAGCGACTCGTCGGTCGACGAGACTTCCGGGCACCATCCAAACGTGCCGCATGTCGATGATCCGGCCAAACGGTCGGAGCACCTGGCTGCGCTCGCGCTGGTCCCGCACGAAGCGGCAACGTTCGTCAGCATCGCGAGTGGTGAATGGTCCAACGCGGCGATCTGGGGTGGAGGAGTTGTTCCAGGCGACGATGCTCAGGTATTGATTTCTTCCGGCACGTCCGTCACCTTCGACGTCATCCAGTACGACTCGATGAACTGGGTGCGTGTTGATGGAACCCTCAACTGGGACACCGACGACGACACGCAGATGCTGCTTGACACGTTGTTTGTTGACGGTAACGGTTTGCTTCAGATCGGAACCGAAGACAATCCCGTTGAACACGGTGTCGCTGCCAGAATCGTCATCGCCGACAACGGTGCCGACATCGATCTCAATTGGGATCCGATTCAAATCAGCCGCGGAGTCATCTCGCATGGCACGACGAAGATGTTTGGCGAGGAAGTGACTCCCTACGTCTCGCTCGCGACCGATCCGCGGCGAGGTGACACGCAACTCGTGCTCGATGCGATCCCGGTCAACTGGGAAGCCGGCAACCGACTGGTGCTGACAGGAACCAGTTCGAATCCTCAGAACACTCAGGACGAGGAGCTGGAGATCGTCTCTATCGATGGCAATGTCGTAATCATCGATGCTGACTCAGACATGCCTGGCATTCAGGCTCTGGCGTACAGCCATCTCACGCCTGCAGGCCAGGAACTCAGTGTTTATGTTTCAAACATGAACCGCAACGTCGTAGTTATGTCGGAGAATCCCTCGATTACACAGCGACGCGGGCACGTCATGTTCATGCATAATCAGCGAGCCGAAGTCAAAAACGTCGGCTTCTACGGACTTGGGCGAACTGACAAACGCAATCCGGCCAACGACGCCGTCCTGAACGACAACGACGAACTAGTGCCCGGCCTGAACCAGCGAGGTCGCTACGCCGTCCACTTCCACCGTGCAGGGGCAACCTACGCGGACAACCCAGGCGAAGTCTCCGGCAGTGTCGTTGTCGACAGTCCTGGTTTGGGGTTCGTCAATCATCAGAGCTATGTGAATTTCACGCACAACGTCGCCTTTAATGTGGTCGGTTCGTCGTTCTTTACGGAGTTCGGTGACGAGATCGGCTCGTTCGTCGGGAACCTGTCGATTGCGAACAGCGGTTCCGGAGATGGACTGGAAGATCGCAAAGACATCTTTGACTTTGGCCACGGTGGTCACGGATTCTGGCTGCAGGGGCCGGGCGTCGAGGTGGTTGACAATATCTCGACAGGTGCTCGTGATTCGGCCTTCAACTTCTTCACAACGTCCAGCGAAGCAAAGTTCAAGACGGTCAACATGGCCGATCCGAGTCTTGCGGCCGGACGCGACGAAATTCCGGTGGGCATGGTGCCGCTGAGAAAGGTCAGTGGAAACACCGCGTTCGGAAGTCGCAGCGGTCTGGAAACCTGGTTTCACCAGACGAGCTCCAACGCAGGGCAGTCATACATCGACGACTTCACCGCGTGGAACGTCGGTCGCGGGATTTTCAACCCGTACACCGGGCGAACGACAGTCCGAAACGCCACGTTGATTGGCAACGTCGATCGGCCGAACGGAACGGCTCTTGGTCGAAACAACGTGACCAACCAGATGACCTACGAAAACGTGCATGTCGTGGGCTGGAGCGTGGGCATCGACGTTCCGGTTAACCGCACCACGGTCATTCGCAACGGCTACTTCGCAGCCGTGCAGGCGATTCGAATCAGCACTGCTCACGACTCTCTTCGTGAAGTTGACATTCTGGGCGATCCGGAATTCGCCACACTGACGGACTCGCAACTTCGAAATCGGCAACAGTTCGACATCTTCATGGACGGAGAAATCTCTGTTAAGAATCGAGACATCGAGACCTACTTCACGCCGGACATCGTGCGGCTGGGCACAGTCCTGTTTAACAACCACCAGGTTTACTACCACAAGCAGGCCGCCAGTTTTGTGCCTTTCCCGGCGGAGACCGCTCCGGACTGGATGCCGCCAGAATTGATCGGCAAGACGAATTCGGAACTCTGGACGCAGTACGGCATCGCGCCTGGAGGAACGATCGCTCCACAGGATGCTGTCGAGGTCGATCGAGTCAGCGGTCTGATCGGTTCGCGAGCCGAGTATCAAACGCCGCTGGAACTTCGCAGTGCGAAGTTCACCAACCAGCTTGCGGGCTACCAGCTTCGATACATCGACGGAACCGGCAAGCTGGTCATTGACGCTGCGACGGCTGATCTGCGGGAAGGTTGGAATCTTCTCACGCGAATCGTCGATGGTCAGACGCGGACGTTCTTCATCTTTGGAGATGTGACTGCGCCTGAATTCCAACTGACCATGACGGACGAAGAACTTCGTGTAAACCCGCTGGGGTTGAGGCACGGTTTCGTTGTACACGGTCGAATCTTTGACGACAGTTTCGGTGATATGACATTCCGCCGCCGGTTCAACGATCTGGCGGAGCGTCCAATTCTTACGGCCGACGACGGAACTCAGTCGATCGAACTGACATTTACGATTTCCGATCCGGCCGGCAACACGCTGGACGTCGTCGTCGTCGTCGTCCTCGATCCGAATGCACCGCTTGTTCCAGGGACTGATCAGCGAGACCTGCCGCCTCGTGAAGTGCCGACCACGCTGGCGGAACTCATCGAGTACTACTACCTGACGGGGCAGGATCCTTCTGAGTTGATTGGTGGCTGAGACTGCTCGTAAAACGTGGATCGCGATAGAATGCGTTGCAGCCTTCTCTGTTTCGCGATTTCCACTTCTTCGAGGAATCCTCATGCGTCACCTGCTGACTCTCGCCACAATCCTTTTTCAATGTACGGTTTGCATCTCTGCTTTCGCGGCTGAATCTCCGAACCTGCCGGAGACGTTGTCACTGTGGAACGGCAAGGCCCCGATTGGCGATGGAACGAATGAGGATGTCAACGTCCGCCTGACGCTGCATCGCCCGGCACAGCCAAACGGCACTGCGATCGTGATTTGCCCCGGCGGCGGTTACGGTGGACTGGTCACCGGCGGAGAAGGACACGGCATCGCGAAGTGGCTCAACAGCCACGGCATCACGGGTCTTGTTCTTGAGTATCGCCTGCCAAAGGGCCGATCGTACGTACCGTTGCTGGATGCTCAACGAGCAATCCGAACGGCCCGCGGAAACGCGAAACAATGGAATCTCGATGCAAAGAGAATCGGCATCATCGGGTTCTCTGCCGGTGGGCATCTGGCTTCAACAGCCGCGACACATTTTGACTCGGGAGTCGCTCAGTCAGAAGATCCGATCACTCGTCAGTCGTCGCGGCCGGACTTCGCCATCCTTGTCTACCCGGTTGTCACGATGGACAAAACAACTCACGGCGGTTCGCGACGAAACCTGCTCGGAGACAAACCGTCCGACGAACTGATCGACCTGTTTTGCAACGAAAAACAGGTCACCGCCGAAACGTGCCCGACGTTTCTTGCACACGCTCTGGATGACAAGGTCGTCGTCCCTGCCAACAGCCAGGACTTTCACAATGCCCTGAAGGCTCACAACATCCCAACAGAGTACCTGCAACTGCCGTCCGGTGGCCACGGCCTGAACGGCTACAAAGGCCCCATGTGGGACGCCTGGCAGAAACAGTCACTGGAGTGGCTCGGCAAACTTCAGCCTCGGCGGCCGTGACCATCAGAGATCGCAGCGTGTACCCAGGAGTGAAAGATCAGAACGAAGACACGCCGGCTTGAATACGAATGCACGGTCGACCGCACGTCGCGTTTTGCACATTGCTCAGGGGCGGGACGGGGGAGATGTCTGATGAAGCAAGATCGCACCGACGTTGAACCCACGTGAGCCGGCCACCAGACGGCGACGTCAGCGACGTGATGAGTATCGTGCGTCGTGATTTGTGAGCTCGCTGAATACTGGCACCCATTGGATTCCGCGAAGTCGTCCAGAAACTCTTGCCCCCCCCCCTGCTCTACGCCCTGACCCTCGCTCCGTGACGGAAAAGTCGAGCTTAGGTTGAACCCGGTATTGAGGAAAGTTCAACAAAGACGTCTTCGCCTTCGACGGTGACCTCAAATGGTTGCTGGCAGATTGCCGGGGTGAGGCAATGGGTACCGTTCGTGACGTCGTACTGCCAACCGTGCCAGGGGCACGTGATGATCTGGCCGTTCAAGATCCCTTTGGCAATCGGGCCGCCGGCGTGAGCACAGATTCCGTCGATGGCTCGGACCTGGCCATCGACGTTGAATAGAGCGATGACCCGTCCGCCGGCGGTGACTTCAAGACCCGTATCTGACGGAATTTCCTGCAGCGAGGCGACTCGATATTTTTCAGACTCAGACATGAGATATCCTGCTGCGTAGCCTGTGGCGATTTCGGACTGGCACTCACCCGAGTGAACGATCGCCGAAGGTTACAGAAATCACGCTGCCACGGAACAGGCTCCACGTTTCTGCCGCGGCAATTGCCTGGAGTTGTTCGTGGTGAACTCAGGGTTCGATACGATGTTGCCGACGTTGTCACGAATCCTACCAGCGACGCTGTCCCGGCAGGATGGCCGCAGCACGACAGGTCGGCGTTTTTTTCCGCAGCACAGTAAAAGTGAGCGATCATGCCCGAACAGCAGCAGCAGGCAGAGACGACTCCAGCCGCTCCGAAAGTGGTCAAGGCAATCGGGCCTCGCCTGCGACGCCTGCTGTATGTCGTGTTCGCCCTGCTGGCGTTGCTGGGTGCGAACTCGGGATACCTGGCCAGCGTGACGGCGCTGGAATGGTTCACGGGGGAGACGTACCAGAACTATTTTTACTTTCTGATGTTTCTTGGGCATCTGGTGTTCGGGCTGCTGATTGTCGTGCCGTTCGTCGTGTTCGGCATCACCCATATGAGGAACACCTGGAGACGCAGAAATCGGCGGGCAGTTCGAGTCGGGTACGCGCTGTTTGCCGTGTGCCTGGCGGTGCTCGTCACCGGGCTGCTGCTGGTTCGAGTGTCGGGTGTATTCGACCTGAAGAATCCATCGGCACGGTCGGTGGTGTACTGGCTGCACGTGGGAACGCCGATTGTTGGAGCGTGGCTCTACTGGCTGCATCGGCTGGTCGGGCCGAAAATTCGCTGGAAGGTTGGTCTGGCCTACGGTGGTGTTGTGGCAGCGACGGTCGTTGCAATGGTGGGTCTGCACTCGACCGATCCTCGCAGCTGGAACGTGAAAGGCCCCGCCAGCGGTGACAAATATTTCCAACCGTCTCTGGCGAGGACGGCGACCGGAAATTTCATCTCTGCCGACGCCCTGTCCAACGACGAGTATTGCCGACGTTGTCACGCGGACGTTCACAGCGACTGGCAGAAGAGCGCCCACCGAAAAAGTTCGTTCAACAATCCGGCCTATCTGACTTCGGTGCGAGAGACTCGCGACGTTCTGATGGCTCGCGACGGCAACGTACAGGCATCACGGTGGTGCGCCGGCTGTCATGATCCGGTGCCGTTTTTCAGTGGAGCGTTTGACAATCCGGGCTTCGATGACGTCCAGGATCCGACGGCACATGCGGGGATCACCTGCACCGTTTGCCATGCGATAACGAACGTCAATTCGAATAAAGGTAACGGCGACTACACAATCGAGGAGCCGCTGCATTACCCGTTCGCTTCGAGCGACAGCCCTGTTCTGCAGTGGGTGAATGAGCAACTCGTGAAGGCAAAGCCGGCATTCCACAAGAAGACGTTCCTCAAGGATTTCCACTCGGAGGCTGAATTCTGCTCGGTCTGTCATAAAGTCAGCCTGCCTTACGAACTGAACCATTACAAGGAGTTCCTGCGAGGGCAGAATCACTACGATTCGTATCTGCTCAGCGGAGTTTCCGGGCACGGCATCCGCAGCTTTTACTACCCGGACGTCGCTCAGGAAGACTGCAACGGCTGCCACATGCCACCTCGAGAATCGAACGACTTCGGCGCGAAGATCCTGGACGACTCGGGAACGCTGAAAGTTCACGACCACCTGTTTCCCGGAGGTAATACCGCCGTTCCGTGGTGGAACGGGCATGCGGACGCGGTCACACGTCAGCAGAAGATTCTCGAAGGCAGCTGCCGCGTTGACATCTTCGGCCTGCGCGCAGGCGCCAGGATCGATGGCGAATTGACCGCGCCATTGCGACCGATCATTCCGACGCTGAAACCTGGTACATCGATGTTGCTGGAAACCGTGATTCGCACCCTGAAGCTGGGACATCATCTGACGCAGGGAACTTCCGATTCGAACGAGCTGTGGTTGCAGCTCAGCGTTTCAAGTGGCGCACGGATTATCGGCCACAGTGGAACGATCGACGCGACCGGCGAAGTTGATCCCCAGGCTCACCGAGTTAACGCTTTCGTTCTGGATAAGAACGGAAATCGGATCAACCGCCGCAACGCGCAGGACATCTTCACGCCGCTCTATAACCATCAGATCCCGCCAGGAGCGGGGCAAACAGTGCATTACGAACTCATTCTGCCCGACGATCTGGACGAACCAGTCACCGTCGAGCTGAGACTGCTCTACAGGAAGTTCGATCGGGAGTACGTCGAGAACTTCATCGCCGGACGCCGCAAGTCGGGCGATCTTCCCCTGCGGGATTTCACTCCTGACCAACCCTACGGAAACCCATTGCCGGTGACCGTTCTGGCCTCCGACCGGATCGTCTTTCCGATTGAAGGCCTGGCGACGGGGGACGTTCCAGCGGTAGCGGACCGAGAGATTCCGGAATGGCAACGCTGGAATGACTACGGCATCGGTTTACTACTCAAGGGGAAGGGTGAGCTTCGTCTGGCGGCGGACGCGTTTCGACAGGTCGAAGCACTGGGGCGGTATGATGGCCCATTGAATCTCGCGCGAGCACTGCTGGCAGAAGGTAGCATCGACGAGGCGATTCTGGCGGTCGGACGCGCGGCCAGTCACGAAGACCCTCCCGCTCCGCCATGGACGATCGCTTGGCTGGGAGGCGTACTGAATCGGCAACAGAACCGACTTGCTGAGGCAGAGGACGGCTTGCGTGCCGCGTTGGAAATGCGGACTCAGGAAACCGCGCGCCGGGGATTCGATTTCAGTCTCGATTATGTCGTGAGGAATCAACTGGCGTCGCTGTTGTTCGACCGAGCCAGGCAGACACGAATTCCGAAGAAACCAGATCCGGCAATTGACACGCCGGAAACTGTCGCCCGGTACGAAGAACAGAAGCAAGTGCAGGAACAGTTTCTGAGATCCGCCGTCGCGGAGCTGCATCGCACGCTCGAAGTCGACAGTGAAAATGCGACGGCGCACTATCTCCTGCAGCAGGTTCACGACGAGTTGGGCGAGACTGAGCTTTCAGAAAATCATGGTCGGCTGCACGATCGTTACCGACCCGACGACAACGCGCAGGGGCAGGCAGTGCGGAAGGCCCGCGAGAATTACGAGGCTGCTGGAAAAGCCGCCGAGGAAGTGGTGATCTATTCGCTCAGCGTTCCTGCAAACGCGACACTTGAGCGTCGAACGAACTAACCCGACGAAACTTCACTCGCCGAAGGATCACGGTCGATGCTGATTCCACTGAGAACCGACGCGCCGATCTACCACTTCCCCATCGTCTGCATCGCAATGATCGTCGTGAACTGCATCGCCTTTCTCATCACTGGGTGGGGGCAGATGGAACATGTCGACCAATGGGGTCCCTGGGCACTGGCCTACGGCGACGGCCTGCATCCAATTCAGTGGATCACCAGCAATTTCATCCACATGGGTGCGGCCCACCTGATCGGAAACATGATCTTTCTGTGGGGCTTTGGACTCGTTGTCGAAGGCAAGCTTGGCTGGTGGAAGTTCCTTCTGGCCTATCTGGCGATCGGAGTTGCACAGTGTGCCGTCGAACAGACCATCATGCTGGGTCACACTCCAGCTGCCGCAGCAGAGCAGTTCGTCACGGACATCGTTGACGTCGATGATGTATTCGATGAATCGGCGATTACGGAACTGGAAGCAGCTGGCTTATCAAGAGAGGAGATTGAAGAGAAGAAGGAAGAGTTCCGTACGGAACTGGAAAGCTTCGCGACGACTGTCGAGCTCTCGTACGCTCGATTCAACGGATCCTGCGGAGCTTCCGCCATCATTTACGGGATGCTGGCCATAGCTCTTGTGTGGGCTCCGAAGAACGAGGTCACGGTACTGATGATTATTGTCATTCGACCGATCACGTTTGACGCCACCATCATGTCGTTCTCGGCGTGGTACATCGGACTTGAAATCCTGACAGCTTCGTTCGAAGGATTCGCGATGGCCACAGCGACACTGCATCTGATGGGAGCTGCCGTTGGTTTCGGTCTGGGTACGCTGCTGCTGAAAAAAGAGGTCGTCGACTGCGAGGACTGGGATCTGTTTTCCGTTCTGAGCGGAAACTATGGCCCACGGGCGCGTGATCAGTTCGGATACCGAATCGGCGCGAAGGGTGACGGGAAGAAAACGGGCGACCTGGCGGACGCCGCTCGTGAGAAAGAACCAAAGAAGCAGTCCATCCGCTCGGCAGCCGGGACGAAGAAAAAACTCGCCCAGGTCGCTCAGTTCGTCGAGGCGGGTGAGTTCGAGACCGCGTTCGACGAACTCTACAACGTGCGTCTGAGGGACTCGGAGGCCAGACTGGATGACCCCACCCTCAAGGCGTTGGCAACAGGTCTCGCCAGGCAGCAGCAATGGGGATCGGCTTCCGAGTTAATGCAGGAATACATCGACACGTATCCCGACATCGCCGACCCGATGCGATTGCGACTCGCCAGCGTTTTCATCAAAGGGTTCGAAAACGGCAAGTCGGCTCTGGGTGTTCTAAAACATGTCGACCAGGAATCGCTGCCGGAAGATGTCCGCACGACGTTCAGGAAACTCGTCAAAACCGCGAGAGAATTGCGCTAATCGCACAATCGTCTGACCGGCTCCGCCAGGAGATGTCTGGCAGAATTACTCTCAGCTGGCGATGCGAAGCTGATCGTCATGCGTCGCTGTGTCGGTCGCTTTTCCTGCATGGCCCTTCCAGTCCTGCATGCCCTGGTACACTCCAAGGAACTGCAGCAGGCGTCGAAAGACCGCTCGCGGCCACGTGGCCTTACCGAGTGGAATCAGCATGACGAGCCACGGCGTCAGCAGGTGCGTCTTTCGCTTCTCGACACACCGGACAATCTTTGCTGCCAGGTTTTCCGGAGTCAGAAACGGCGTGAGCAGTGGTGCCCTGGCTCCCTCGAACATTCCGGTGCTGATGTAACTGGGGCAGATGACGGAAACACCGACGTGGCCTCGTCCGGTCAACTCCAGTTCTTCGCGAAGCGAGTCCGAAAAGCCAAGCACCGCCCATTTGCTGGACGCGTACGTCGTTGCGTTCGGAAGAGCGATCAGCGCGGAGGCACTGGCGACGTTAACGATGTGACCTTCGTCGCTATCGAGCAAATCCTGGAGAAACAGGTGCGTGACAATCACCGGCCCGTGCGTGTTGACGTCGTAAGTAACAAGATGTTTTTCAAGCGGCACAGCCAGGAACTGCCCACCGGAGACAATTCCCGCATTGTTGACCAGAATGCTGATCCGGCCGTGTTCCGCATGAATGCGGTCCCGCACGTCTCGCACGTCGGTCGGGTCAGTAACGTCCATTACGTAACCGGCACAGGGCAGAGATTCAGCCTGAAGTTCGCTGACAGCTTCGGTGACACGTTCCGATTCGCGGTCGGTGATGATCACAAAGGAACCGGCCCTGGCGAACGCTTTCGCAGTGGCCAGACCGAGACCGTGGCCAGCTCCGGTGATGAGTACGCGTCGTGACTTGAGATTCTTCATTTCGAGCCTCCTCGGATGCGGAGACCGGTGCTGCGATGCTGACTGAAGATCGCACAAAGTGTGAATGTCAGTTCGTCAGACCAGTGCTCCCTTCACTGCGTGATATGTCAGTGTCGAGAGGTTCCACAGCGATGGATTCTCGAAGAGCCGACACAACGACCACGCAACCGATTCGGGTCTCGGGTGTGATGCCAGCCAGACAGGTTTCGGAAGCACGACGAGCGGTGCTTCCAGTACGGTTTTTTCGATCCCGGTAAGCATGAAGGAGTTGTGAACCCAGCCGGAGCCACTTTGAATGTCCTGCAGGGTCGAACCGGGATGCCCGCCCCAGGGGGGACTCATCAGTGCGAAGACGACGCCGGACCATTGATTCTGAGCCACAACGCCGTAGCGAAGTTTGTCGGTGCAGTCATCAAGTACTCGGCGAGTCGCCTGCTTCCTGCCAAATCGCCCTGGTACGGTGACGGAAGCCGCCAGTGTGCCCCAGAGTTTCTCATTGCAGAAGTCCGTGGCCTTCCGCAAAAACTCTTCCGGACTCGCCGCGTCAATCGGGACCTCCGCGCAGACACAGACAAACGATTCGCTGGCGAACAGCGGCGAATCTACTTCGGGGTTGACGTTTCGAATCAGCGTCCAGGGGAGTGTGCCCTCCATTCGGTTGGTGCCGGCGACGAAAGTTGTGGTTCCGTCGGGACTGGTCCGACTTCCAGAAACGCCGCCGCCTGCTGTATTTCGAAGCATTCGCTGAGCAACGTCCGGAGCCATTCCCGAGTACTGTTCGAAACGCTTATCGGCGCCGGGATAGTAGGCAACTCGCTGCGGCACTCGGGACAGAGCCGCCTCAATCCCCTGCAGGAATCGTTCACGATCCGGCCATTGTTTCCAGGTGACAATCACGCGAGTCGCTACGCAGTTGAATGCCGCATTGTTGGTCATCGAAGCAACGATGTTTTCCGCCTGGAAAGTCCGCTGCATCTTTGAGTACGCACCCGGAACCACAATCCACGGTGTGACGTTGCCCAGCTCGCTGCCGATCGGTTTGGTCAGCGTCGGCTCGTTACGACGTCGACGTTCTTCGCGAGCGGTTCCGGATGAACCCCAGACGATCGCATCGTGAGTCTCGCCTGACCCGGTGATGAGAATATCGTCAACGCGTTCATCAGCCACGGCTGCGGCGCCGATGCTGGCGTCTCCGGAAATGATTCTCAGCAGGTCGTTCTCGACCAGCGGTGCGAAGGCTCGTTCGAAGACTGGTCCGACGCACTCGTTAACCGGGTTCATTTTCAGCAGCACGGCACGATTGTCGACACACAGTTTCGTCAACATGTCGGCGGCGGGGATTCCAGTGACATTCCCCGCACCAAGCACGAGTGACGTCCCTGTGTTTTCCAGAGACCGGTATGCGGGTGCCAGCGACGCCTCAAGGTTGTCTTCGCCAACATCCGGCAGCAGCCATGTTGTCGCTCGGAATCCGAGAAACGTGACCGCGTCAAAGAAACCCGAGCCTGGCGTCACGCGAATCCCAATTCGACCGTCACTTTTTCGCACGGGACTCGCTGGCAGCTTCGGTCTGCCGGTTCGATCGATCTGTCTCATTGTCTGGAGAAACAATTGCAACTGCCGCAGAGCCGCGACCGGGCCACCGAGAATCTCCTGCGATCGTTCGGGGCTGTTTCGAGAAATACCCTTGGATTCGCAGGCGACATCGACCCATTCAGTCGCCACGCTGCTGATTCCATCAACGCATTGCTCAAGTAGTGCGATCCGCTGCCCGACATTCATGCCTGCAAGTCTGGTGCGACCTTCGGTGAGCTTTTCGAGACATCGATCCAGTAATACACCGTCGGCACATGCAACCGCTTTACCCGCAGACTGAGATTTCGAATTGGCCGATAGGCCACACGTCGTCGCAGGAGCCGGTCCGGTTCCCGCAGCTGTTCCGCCCTGCAGCGGCAGTCGGCTTGCACCTTCGACAATGTCTGGACCGGGACGGATCATTTCGACTTACTCCTTTAAGTCTGTAACGGGCAGGTCAGTTGCGGTCGTATCAGCGTCCAACTCAAGACCCGTCATTGAAACGAACGATTCGGGGACGACTTCCGTGTCCCGCAAGTGTTCGTCCGGTCCTGCTTCGGAACGAAGCTTACGCCGGAGCACCTTACCCAGGAAGTTTCTGGGCAGCTCGCCGACGATGACTTCGACAAGCCGGGGGCGTTTGTGCTTTGAAAGATGTTCTGCTGCGAACGCATCAAACGCCGAGCGATCGAAGTCGTTCGCCGAACGAACACTGACCACGGCTTTGACGACTTCACCGCACCTGGCATCAGGTTCTCCGACAATGACGACGTCGTCGACACCCGGAGCGTTCTTCAACACGGGCTCGACATCAGCCGGGTAAACATTGAAACCCGAAGTGATGACGAGATCCTTCTTCCGATCGACAATCCGGAAAAAACCGTCCTCATCACAGGTGCCCATGTCGCCGGTATAGAGCCACCCGTCTCGCATCACCTCAGCTGTTGCTGAAGCATTCTGCCAGTACCCAAGCATGACCTGAGGGCCTCGGACGACGAGTTCGCCGATCTCACCAGGCTTACACAGACGCTGGCCGTCTTCAACATCAACAATGCGAACTTCGGTGTCGGGCAACGGCAATCCGATTGTGCCTGGACGATTAGTGCCGTCAAGCGGCCCGGTACAGATCACAGGGCTGGCTTCCGACATGCCATAACCTTCGACGAGCGTCGCTCCCGAGTAGCGTGCAAACTCGTCTGAAATCTCATCCGAAAGTGGAGCCCCGCCCGACACGACATACCTCAACGCCTTGAACTGAATGGGCCTGTCGCGAAGGATGTCGTTCAGCGCCGCCAGCATCGCCGGCACGGCAGGAAAGATCGACGGCTGATGTTCCTCGATCAGCCGCAGGACGATTCGCGGCACGAAACGGTGATGGATCACCAGCGTCGCGGCCATCGCCACGCCGGACATCGCACACGACGTCAGCCCGTAGCTGTGGAAGAATGGCAGCACTGTCAGGATTTTTTCGCGGGCCTCGTAAGCGCCGCCCCAGTTGTAAATCTGCCAGGCATTTGAAATCAGGTTGCGATGGCTCAGCGTAACTGCCTTTGGAGCGCCGGTTGTTCCACCTGTTGGAAGGATGTACGCGGGCTCGTCGATACTTGCCGTCTTGACCGGCTGAAAGTCCGGGTCGCCCGTTGCCATCTGATCATCGAGTGAATGATGAGTCGGATGGTCCGGAGCCGGCCAGAACCCAAGCCGCTGCAACCGTGCGAACGCGTAACCAACTTTCTGCCATGTAGGCAGACGATCGCCAATCGTTGCAAACAGAACGTGCTCTGGCTTGTACTTCGTGTTGACGATCAGGGGCGCCAGCACGTCAAGACCGATGACGACTCGACTATCAGTCGTCGACATGAAAGTGTCGATCTCTTCAGCAACCATTAACGGACTCATGGCAACGGCAATTCCGCCAGCCATCCAGATCCCGTTCAGAACTGAGATGTATTCAGGCAGATTTGGCAGCAGGACGCCCACACGATCGCCAGGTCTCACACCGAACTTCACCAGAACAGATGCGGTTCGGCGAGAGTTCTCGGCCAGTTCGCGATAAGTCACGGTGTGGTTGTAATAGTGGCAGGCGATTCGATCAGGATGACGCGAAGCGGTACGTTCCAGCAGTCCCCAGGCGAAGAGCTCGGGGTACTCCAGTGTACGCGGCACGATCTGTGGATAGTGATCAACCCACGGTCGGTCGGATGTATCGACGTTCTTCAGAGTTGCCATCATGACGGACTCCCCGAGTCGCTGAGCCTGCCCGATCATGAGCCGACACAACTGGATGGGATGGTCCCGGGATCGAACCGCTGAACACGGTCTTCGGAACTGAAAATGAAGTGCGGCCACCCTGACTGTTTCAACAGGTCAGAATACCCGCTCTACATTTCCGGTCGCCGCTGGGCTTTCAGTGGAAAACTAAGAAGTGGCCTCGTGGGTGATGTGGGCTTGTACTCTAGGCCAGCCCTATGTACGTCTCGGAGAAGAAACGCTGTCAGGTAAATCCAAACTCTCAGGATGACTCGGGGCTTTTCCGGTTTTCGGTGAAATTAAGAGTTGACAGGTGGTGCCACATGCGACGTTGATTTCAACCTGCGGCGCGGGACGCGTGTCCGGACTCATTCCTGTTGGCGTCTGATGTACCTCCCGGAGTTGCTGCAAACGAGCCGCGACTTGCACAGTCCCTCAGCGGCTCCGACGGAGTCAGATGCGGATGTGTCTTTGCCAGTTCTTCCAGACTGTCGACCACCGTTTGAATTCCAATGCTTAGTGCGTACTGCAGCGGCCCGCCGCGGAATGGAGCGAAGCCGGTCCCGAACACCATCGCCAGATCAATGTCTTCCGGGCGCCTCGCGATTCCTTCCGCCAGGCAGATCGCCGCTTCATTGATCACTGGAAAGACCAGTCGGTTGGCGATTTCTTTTCGACTGAGCACCGCACGGCCACTGATACCACTCTGCTTGCGAAGATCGGCGATGCACCTCAGCACAGATTCCTGAATGCTGCGTCCGTCTTCTGCCAGTAGCTTTGGCTGCGATCCGATTTTCTCGCGCAATTGCTTCAGTGCTCCCCAGATTGGAGCCTGCTTCATCCGCTCGCCGTACGCCTGGTAAAGGTTGTCGGCCACGTGCGCGGCAACGTCGAGTCCCACCAGATCGCTCAGCGCCAGCGGTCCCATCGGCATGCCGAAGTCGACTGCAGCCTTTTCGATTTCCATCGGGTTAGCAACTTCCGTCAGTATAAAACCGGCCTCGTTCATGTACGGACCGAGCAGTCGATTCACCAGAAATCCGGCACAGTCGCCCACCACCACGGGTGTCTTCCCCAGACGCTGCACCACCGCAAACGCCTTTGCGAGCGCAGCGTCACTGGTTTGCTCGGTCCGGATGACCTCAACAAGAGGCATCTGGTGCGGAGGATTGAAAAAGTGCAGACCGACAACGCGTTCGGGATGTGGGACGTCGCGAGCGACATCACTGACGAGCAGGGAACTGGTGTTTGTCGCGAGGACCGTTTCCGAGTTCGTCGCTTCCGCGAGTTCCGCAAACACCTGCCGCTTGATATCGGGCACCTCGACGACGGCCTCAATGATCACGTCCGAGTGCTTCAGGCCTCGATAATCAGTGGCAGGACTTAAACGATCGAAGACTTCCTCGGCCTGCCGCCTCGTGAGCTTCTTTCGCTGCATGTCTTTCTTCAGAAGATCACGAACGGTCTTCACGCCGCGAGCCACGAACTCAGGCTTGATATCCTTGAGCCGCGTGGCGACTCCCTTTCGGGCGAGCAGCAGAGCAATGCCCGCTCCCATCGCTCCGGCACCGATCACCGCTGCCTGCTTGAGATCTTTCGCGTCGAACTTCGCACCGAGTTCCGCCGGCGGCTTCTTTGCCTCTTCCTGCAGGAAGAACAGTCGAATGCACTCTCGTGTCACCGGGTTGGCCGCAAGGCCGGCGATGGCCTTTGCCTCGATCCGGAACCGTTGGCGATCGTCCGCTGACAGTCCTTTCTGGAAGGTCTCGATGATGGCGAGCGGGGCCGGGTAATGTCCGTGCGTTTTCGACATCACCTGCTGACGTGCTTTCTTCAATGCAAACTTCTTTGCGGCAGAAGTGCCTTCGAGAAACCTCTGCCAGCCAGGCTTCTTTGACGCGCGAAACAGTCGCGACGCCGAACCGTACTCAAGATGCGCGCGGATAATTGTTTCGCCAACCGAGTCCAGCGCTTCCGGTGGGACGACCTCGTGAACAACTCCTTTGGAACGAGCCTGAAAACCTCCCAACTGACGTCCGGAAAGGACCAGCGGCAGCGCATCGATCAGACCGATCTGTCGCGGCAGACGGACGGTTCCTCCCCAACCGGGCAACAGACCCAGTTGAACCTCGGGAAGTCCAAGCTTTGTGTTTGCGTGCGAACTGGCAACGCGATATCGACAAGCCAGAGCGAATTCCAGCCCACCGCCCAGGCACGCGCCCGAGATCAGGGCCACCGTGGGAACCATCAGTTCTTCCAGTTCCTGGAAGACGCTCTGTCCGAAGGTTGATACTTCTTCGGCAGCTGCTGTGTCCGTGAGATCATCGAATTCGGTTATGTCGGCTCCGGCGATGAAGATGCTCGGTTTGCCGCTTTGAAACATAACTCCGCGAATCGACTTGTCGCTTCTGATGGTTCGGACCAGCTCACCCAGTTCTTCCATGACAGATCGCGACAGCGCGTTGACCGGGCGGTCTTTGCGGTCAATGGTGATTCGCAGAAGTCCTTCGTGTGTTTTTTCCGAGTGCCACATGTCAGCCATGAATTCATCCTCGATACTCACAATACTTTCGACTTTGTCAGGCAGAGCCTGACCTGCGTTGCGGGGTCAGGCGGCGGCACGTTCAACGATGACGGCACCGCCTTGCCCGCCTCCGATGCACAACGTTGCCAGTCCGACGTTCTGATCTCTCCGCTGCAGTTCGCCTAATAGTGTCAGGATCAGTCTGGCGCCGGTCGCCCCGACCGGATGCCCCAGCGCGATGGCTCCGCCATTGACGTTCAGCCTGTCTTCGTTGATCGGACGCAGGCGCGAGGCCGCGTCCGCGTTGCAGCAATCCTGAGGTGGTTTTTCGAATCCCTTCAGGCATGCCAGCACTTGAGCGGCGAAGGCTTCGTTCAGCTCCACGAGGTCGACATCGTCCAGCGTCATCCCGGCCGACTGAAGCGCTTTCGCCGACGAGTAAACAGGTCCGAGTCCCATTCTCGAAGGGTCGCAACCGGCAAATTCTGCTGACCGAATACGACCGATCGGTTTCAGGCCGAGCGACTTTGCGTGCTCGGATTCCATGAGCAGCAGAGCCGCTGCACCGTCGGTGATTCCGCACGAGTTGCCCACCGTGACACTGCCCCACTTTCGGTCAAAGTACGGTTTCATCTTCCCGAGTGCCGCCATGCTCTGACCGTCGCGTGGGCCGATATCCTGACTCAACGCTTCAGACCTCGGTTCCGGATAGAGCGTCATCGTCTCGTCAGAGAGCCGTCCGGCCTTCCAGGCAGCCACGGCTTTTTCGTGACTCTGAACGGAGAACATATCCTGCTCGTCCCTCGAGATACCGTACTCGCGCGCGAGCTTCTCAGCGGTGTCGCCCATCATGAGATCCGAAACCGGATCGGTCAGACCAAGTTTCAGTCCAATCAACGGTGCGAAATAGCCGGGTCGAAACTTTGCGATCCCGGCCAGCTTCTGACCAGCGGTCCGCGCCTTGGAAAGCTGCAGCAGCTTCTCACCAAATCGCTTCCGGAACAGCAGTGGCACATTGCTCATTGAGTCAACACCGACAGCGACCACCGACTTCACGGCGCCACTGGAAATCCGAGCGGCAGCCTGCATAACACTTTCCATGCCGCTGGCACAGTTGCGATTGACCGTGTGAGCGATGCGGTCCTGCGGAATTCCGGCTCGCAGGGCGATGACGCGAGCCACGTTGGCAGCGTCGACCGGCGAGGCAACGTTTCCCGCGATCAGCTCATCAATGTCGTCGGGTAAAACATCACACCGATAAAGCAGCTCCTGAACGACCAGGCGACCGAGTTCCGGAGCGGGCGTGCCACTGAGTTCAGCACCTGCCCGGACGAACGGAGTACGGACGCCGCCGATGATCACTGCTTCCGCCATGACATTTCTCCATTGTCATCGGGGCCAGAAATCGATGATGAGATTCTTTGAAGTCGGCACCGAGCAGCTTCCATGCTGCGAAATAGAACCAGTACCACATCCTGTTAAGCCACATTCCTGAGGGACAGGACGTCTGACATACCGGCGAGTGGATAGTGTGGCTCGTCAGCGATCCTGACGGAACACCGGTTTTCTTTCCCCTGCCTACGCAGCTCGCTTCCGCAGGTCTATTCTTCTCACTTTGCCGAGAAAATTTTCCGGCAAGGCATCACACATTCGAAATTCGCGAGGCACCTTGTATCCGGAAAGCTTCTCCCGGCAGAACGACTTCAAATCCTCAATCACCGGAGAACATCCGGCTGCGGGAACAATCCAGGCACAAACCAGCTCGCCGTATTTTCGATCCGGGACGCCGACCACCGCACAGGTCTGGACTGACGGATGCTGCTTGATGAGCTCTTCGACTTCGGTCGGATACACGTTCAATCCGCCTGTGATGATCATGTCTTTCTTGCGGTCGACAATCTCGAAGTAGCCTTCCTTACTGACAGTCGCCAGGTCACCGGTGAACAACCATCCGTTACGCAAAGCGACCGCCGTCTCCTCAGGATCATCCAGATACCCCTGCATGATCTGAGGGCCTTTGATAGTCATTTCTCCGATTTCTCCTGGTCGAACTTCGCGCGTGCCTGTTTCGAGGTCGACCAGTCGCACATCGGTGTTCGGTAACGGTAATCCAATACTGCCGATTCGAGCCGATCCATCGGAGGGATTCGAGTGCGTCACCGGCGAGGCTTCCGAAAGACCAAAGCCTTCGATGATTGTCGCCCCGGTGAGATGCTCGAACTCGCGTCCGACCTCACCTGACATGGCCGACGCTCCAGACATGCAGAGCCGCAGTCCCTGCAGTGCCTTGCCTCGCTTCCGCATTTCATCGTTGAGCGAAGCGATCATGAACGGTACCAGCAACGCGATTCCCGGTTGATACTTATCCATCAGCTTGAGAGTTCGTTTCGGATGAAACCTCGCCTGCAGAATCAGCGTTGAGCCACCGACGAGAGGGGACAGCATTGCACAGGTCGCTCCGTAAACATGAAAGAACGGCAGTACCGAAAGGAAAGTCTCACGTCCCGGTTCCAGGCCGCTCCAGACATGCAGCTGTGCCACGTTCGCGCAGAGATTTTCGTTTGATAACACGGCGACTTTGGGAGTGCCGGTCGTGCCTCCGGTCGGCTGCAGAACTGCGGGCAATGTGGGATCGTCAAGCTGCGGTTGCGTCGCCGGGTGTCCGAGTCCAGCCAGTTCTTCAAACCGCAATTTGCGGGCGGCCATCGACGTGACGTGTCTGCCACACCGCAACCGCTGCAGCAAGTACGGCAATTGGTAGGCCGGCGGCAGGTGTGGAGCAAGGCTCGTGATGATGACAGCTTTTAACGGTACTTCTCTGGCCATTTCAGCCACCGGCTTCATTCGCACGTCAAGACCCAGCACCGCCTGAATGTTGCACTTGCGAGCGAGCCCAGCCAGCTCGCTGCCAGACATCAACGGGTTGGCGGGAACCGCCTCTGCCCCCAGCCAGTGCAGTGCGAACCACGAAATAATGAACTCGGGAGCGTTCGGCAGCACCAGCATGACTCGATCGCCGGTACTGATGCCAAGTTCCCGCAGTGCGCCCGCCGTCTGTCGGATTCGGTCGAGCAGATCGCGGTAGGTGTGGCTTGTGCGGAAGTATCGAATTGCGACTCGATCGGGGTAACGCTCAGCGGCAGCCGTCAACAGTTGCTCGACGCGGCGTGGGGTGTAGTCGATCGCCGGTGGAATGCCCTGCGGATACGAGTCGTGCCAGCGAGCCTGAGCGGCGTTGAGAATCGGAGTGACTGGAAACGGGGAATCGGCAAAATCGCGAGCCGGCGCAAACGGAACAGTCCCCATCAAAAACCCCTTCCATCCCTGTGCGGAGTACAATCACAACACCAGCTCTCGGAGAGCCAGACTGGACGAAGAGCGTCAGCCTTTGTCCGTCGCCTGATACTGCAGGAGTACCCGACTCGAGGCTGCACCTTCGGCCTGACCGGCCCAACGATACGCACAGTCGCCTGCGGAGCGACCATCCTGGCCACTCAATCACAGATTCCTGTCCGAAGCCCGCAACTGACTGGTGGCAACTGCTGCCAGCAGAAAACGGCGGAACTGGTGTCTGTCAATGGAATGAGTCTGACCAGGCTTGAACCGGCGGACGCCTGAGTCAAACATTGGTCATTGATTATTGATGGAGCCCGCCCTGATTGGCTGACAGCCGTCAGGTACACTTCACCGTGTGTTTTCTGATGTGCTCGTGCGATGGAAGACCGCACAGATGTGACCGAGTATGCTTCGCGGAGTCCGGGACGATGGGTCTTTGACGGGGTCCTCACAAAGCGTCGGCCTATTATCACTTATCGGAAAACACGGCAAGATTGATCAACAATTTCAGATACTGCTGAACGACTTCAGCAGCGGCTGAGGAGATTCGGCCTGCCACGTTACCAATGAACGATCCACAGAATCACGAAAGCCTGGCGATAACCATGTCTGGAACCACTCGAGTTGCCATCGTCACGGGAGCCGGATCAGGAGTCGGACGGGCGTCGGCTCTGGCACTGCTGGCGGAAGGTTTTTCCGTCACCGTCGCTGGACGTCGCGAGGACGCACTGCAGCGCACCGTTGAACTTGCAGGAGACGCCGCCGCCAGAATCCTCGCCGTTCCCACCAACGTGTGTGATCCGGTGTCTGTCGCCAATCTCTTCGCGACAACGGTCGAGGCGTTCGGACGCGTCGACCTGCTGTTTAACAATGCCGGAATTGGTGCCCCTGCCATCCCGCTCGAAGACCTGACGTTCGAGCAGTGGCAGGCAGTCGTCGACGTCAATCTGACCGGCTCGTTTCTGTGTACTCAAGAAGCCTTTCGAGTCATGAAAAGCCAGACTCCGATGGGCGGGCGCATCATTAATAACGGATCGATCTCCGCTCAAACCCCCAGGCCGAATTCCTCACCGTACACCGCGACCAAGCACGCGATCACCGGACTGACGAAATCGACATCGCTCGACGGTCGTAGATACAACATTGCGTGCGGCCAGATCGACATCGGCAACGCTGCTACCGAGATGACCGAACGCATGACCGACGGAGTTCCTCAGGCAGATGGTTCCATCGCCGTCGAACCTCGCATGGACGTTAACGATGTCGCACGAGCGATCGTCTACATGTCCAGCCTGTCACCGGAGTCCAATGTTCTGACGATCACGGTCATGGCGACGAAAATGCCGCTCGTTGGACGCGGCTGAGAAAGTCGACGCACCCCTTGCAAGGGACTCGACGTCAACGTCTGGTCCGCTACGATGCGGCCCGGCGGGCACAGGTCCGCGCGTGAATTGAAGATCGAAATCCGATTAAGAAGGCTCCGGCAATGAGTGATGGAAAAGTTCGCGGCAAGGTCCACTTTATTGACGAAACAAAGACGTTCGGACAAAACGGTTTCCGCAAACGCACCGTCGTGCTCGAGCAGGACAGCGGTCGCTTTACAAACTACATCCCGGTTGAGTTCATCCAGGAAAGTTGCGACACCGTCGACTCCCTCAAACTGGGAGACGAAGCGGAAATCACCTTCGAGCTGACCGGTCGGAAATGGCAACGCGATGCCGCCAGCGAAGTGAAATACTTCCTGAACGCTCAGGCCAGCAGCTTCACGGTGCTCGGCAGCGAGTCTCCGGCAGACGGTGACGACGGAGCACCAATGTTCGATCCGTCGAACGAAGGCGAGTTTGACGAGGACAACGTTCCGTTCTGAATGCTCCGTTCTGTAATGAAGGACTCAGCGCAGGTCCGCCGCATGGGTCAGGCACAGCCTGACCTACTGGTGAGTCGCTTCCGGCTTCGCGTGGAGGGTCTGCCGTCGCGGAGCGAGCGATACCGAGTCGATGACCTCGTCCGGCTGCGGAAGGCCGAACGGTTTCAGAAATGCCGGACGATCACGACGGCCGCCCCGCACGTAGTCTCGCCACAGCGAACCGGCGACCATTTCGGCGTTGAGGGCGCGGACATCTGTCAGGAACTCGAAGAGACGTTCCGACAGCTTCACAAGAGGAATTCCGTGAGCGCGTCGTTCCTGCTCGAACAGCCAGTCACTGAGTGCGAAGAAACACTCGAAAGGTGAACTCGCTGCGTGCCAGATCAGGTCGCGGGACTCGACGAAGTTGCCACTGTTGGCGATCAGATCCCAGAACCTCGCGAAACGTCGCAGCCGATGCATCGCGGAGAAATCGATCAGACGGTTACTGAGAATCTCGTACGGTGACGCCGCGCTGTAGACCATTTGCCACTCGTTGTCGTGACGAATGATCGGCGTTCCTCGCAGACGTTTCAGGATTCCGACCTGGATTTCCTGAGGTTCCAGCTGGACGAGCCTGTCGAAACCGGCTCCGAAACTCTCGACGGTTTCTCCCGGCAGGCCGACGATCAGGTCGGCGTGGATGTGGACTCCCGTGTGCTCGTGCAGGAACCGGAAATTCTCTGCCAGCTTCGCGTTATCCTGCTGGCGGCTGATGAGATTTCCGACAGCCTCATTGAAGGTTTGTACGCCGATTTCAAACTGCAGCACGCCGGGCGGAAACTGCGCGATCCGCTCGCGAAGCGACTCTGGCAGGCGGTCGGGGATCATCTCGAAGTGCAGAAAGAGACCTGGCTCGTACCGGTCGAGAAAGAAGTCCAGAATCGCCTGACTGACACGCATGTTGAGGTTGAAAGTCCGATCGACGAATTTGAACTGCCGCACGCCACGTTCGAACAGCGACTGCATCGCCGACAGGAATGTTTCAAGGCTCGCCTGCCTGACGGGAATTTCCAGTGCGGACAGACAGAACTCGCAGGTGAACGGGCAGCCGCGTGAGGCCTCGACGTAGATGACGCGGCTCCGGATGTCTTCTTCCGTGTAGAGGTCATACGGAAGCCGCAGCTGGTCGAACTGCGGCGGCGGAGCGTGGATAATGTTTGTGAGCGGCGGCGTTCCGTTGAGCAGTTGTCGGCACAGGTCGGGAAATGCAAGATCGGCTTCTCCCGTGATGACATGGTCGGCCAGCTCGACGATTGTTTGCCCGTCGGTTTCGTAACTGACTTCGGGACCGCCGAGCACGACGACAATGTCCGGTCGAACGCGTTTCAGATCAGCGACAAGTTGTGTGGTCGGCTCAACATTCCAGATGTAGACACCCAGCCCCACGATCTTCGGTTGCTCATCGAGAATCCGGGTCAGCACGTCGGTTGTGTTCTCGCTGGTGCCAAATTCCAGCATCGTCGTCTGCGAACGAAGCTCCTCCATATTGGCCAGCAGATAGCGGAGCCCGAACGCGGAGTGCCAGTAGCGCGCGTTGAAGGTGGCAAGGACGATCTGAGCCATTGGAAAACCGGCGGTTGTTCTGCTGCCCGACTAACGGGACGCAATGGCCTGCGCGAGAGGACGCAACACCTGCTCGATGACGTGCTGTTCCAGAAGTCGTTCGCTGTCAGCGCGGAGCATCGTCAGCGTGTCGAGAAACGACGTGTCCGGCCCCAGGCTGCCGTATTGGCGAACAGTGAAATACACGCTGATGTGCTCTTCCGGGAACTCATCCCGCCGAACCTGGTACGCATTCGTGCGGGTTTCGATCAACAGCCGAGCCTGCCGACGGCACGAGCCTTCCAGAGAAAGCGTGACGCTGGGCTCGAAGTTCAACACCTGAGCGCCGGGGATTCCAGAGAAGGCATCAAATGACGGGCTGACTCCCAGCGCGTCCGCGACAAGTTCGTCATGATTGCCTCGGTAAAGAAAATCGAAACCCATCATGTAGTCGAGCGCTTCGCAATCAAGCTGGCTGACGGACAACATGTAGGGGATCA
The DNA here is from genome assembly GCA_027624335.1 of Planctomycetota bacterium. Lineage (GTDB taxonomy): Bacteria > Planctomycetota > Planctomycetia > Planctomycetales > Planctomycetaceae > JABMPE01. The sequence continues at coordinate 36,758 of JAQBWV010000004.1, read as the reverse complement.
ATTCCAGCACCAGTTCGTGCTGGCCGACCGCTTCGTCAATTGACGACTGATTCAAAGCACCACTGCAAATCCGGCGTGGCTCGATCGAAACCCACCTCTGCTGACCGTTTTCCTTGTCCTGCTCAAGAACGAAGTCACCGTTCTCACGCTGAAAGAAATTTCTCAGTGATGGATAGCTCTTCTGCACGCGTTCCAGGAATCCGAGTACTGTTTCGCGACCATTCGGCAACGCCATCTCGGTACTGAGATTCATGTTGCAGTAGTAATCGTCCGCCAGATCGGCATACAGATTCATCGATCACCTCGGGCAGTTTCGGTCGCGAAGCATTGCTCGGAACGGTCAACACGCAATCCGTGAAAAGCCGCTCACGAGCCAGTTCTGTTCCTGTTCAGCGAAAAGCGGCGTAGTGTATCCGTGCTCGGAAGAGCGGTCAAAGTGGAGCACGCGGGTCAGTTTCTTGTATTCCAGACATCTAAATCACGAGCCAGGATTCAATCATGCCGCAAAATCAGCATGCGTCACGCACCAGCAAACTGGCCTCGCTATTGCAGGTGTCTGCTTTCGAAACGCAGCTTGGATGGCTCGCGATTTCTGCCTGCGATGGCAAGTTGACGCAGGTCAGGATCGGCCACCGATCTGAAGAGGCGGTTCTCCACGCGTTTGTTGTCGACGAAGAGTTGACCGAGACCAGGATCGACCTGACCGATTGGAACTCTGAGCTGCGCGACCAGCTGATCCGTTTCGCCGATGGAGAACCGGTCTCGTTTGAGAGTGTCGAACTGAGTTGGCCGCGACCGCTGACGCCGTTTCGCCGGCGCGTTATCGCCGAGACTCGCCGGATCTCCTGGGGAACCACACTGACTTACGGTGAAGTCGCCAGACGGGCTGGATCGCCCGGAGCGGCTCGCGCCGTCGGGACGGTCATGTCATCAAACCGCTTTCCGTTCATTGTTCCGTGCCATCGCGTTGTCGGTAGCTCAGGTGGCCTCGGCGGTTTTACAGCGCCTGGCGGTACCGGACTGAAGCAACGGCTGCTGGCGATGGAAAACGTCGGGAACGATTTCTCGCTGGCATTCACGAGTGGTGGAAGCGTCAAAACCTGATGACTCACGTACCGGTTTCGTCGAGACGAATCGATCAATAAGTGTGGACTCTCAGGTAGTTGCTGATCTCGCGGTCAATACGACTGGCTTCTCACACGTCACAAGCAGACAGAAGCGACGGTTTGGCAGGATGCAACCCTTAACTCTAAGGAAAGACGTCCGGGTTTCGGTATGCGCCAAATTGCGGTTGGCGGAGCTTCCGATCGACTGAATACGCTCGATACAATCAGCAGGCGCGTTGTTTCCTGACCGGTTTAATCCAGCTCGGCCCGTGGGTCCGCAGGTCTTCCAATGAATGTAAGTTTCGTCCGCCCAGCTGTTTCCGAACTAATGTTTCATCTATTCGAACGCTCGCTACATCCCGAGCTGTTCAACATTCGAAAACATGAGCAGATCCGACAGCCGGATTACGAGGCCGACATCAGCATTTGCGACTCGGGGCATGTTTTGACATTTCGACATTCAGGCTCCGTCATCACCGAACTCGTTGCCGCTCGAAGTCAACCGCTCCCGGAACGAAAAGCACGGTTTAATCGACGTCTGAAAGGCAGCCGAGATGAGACCATCAAGTGTGGGGAAGATATCACCTACCACATGAGCTATCAGGTCGAATCGCTGCCTCCCGAAGTGTTTCTCAACATGCACGAGGAACTGCAGCATGACTGCGAACGAGCTCCGATCTCCCACTGCTTCTGCTCAATAAACCGACTGTCTCCTGCGGCTTTAAGCTTTGTTCAAACGGACGTGTGGCCTCACAGCCTGCTGATTCATGCGTTCCACACGTTTCCGGAAGATTGCGCCATCGTGAAGACTCAGGCTCTCTTTGAGCTGTAGACAATGCTCTGGCCACTGAGAGCGTTGCCCGGCAATTCCGTTCGAATTCGGGATGGACGACCATTTTTGCCTGATTGGGGTTTCAACAGTTTTGAGCGGCCTGTATTGATTCGCTCCTCCGCCGAATCACGGCTGACCTGATCCCTGACCATCAGCTCATACTGACGCACGGATGCGAACTCAAAGACCGTCTGCATTTAGTTAAATCCCGCCCCGCCCCGCAAAACCGGGCGAATCGAATCCCTTCAGGCGGTCGATAAAACCCATAGCGGCCTCCGACATAAAAGTCTGCGGTTGCCGGGAAGCGACTGACTGCACTCCGCTCTCGCGCGATACTGAATCGTTCTGCTTCCGCCATCGAGCCATCATGTTGACAACCAACCAGAACTTCATGGACGCATTATGACTACAAAGAGCACTCTGAGTCTTACCACATTGCTGGTCAGTGGCCTGAGCCTCTGGGCCGTCGCCTGCTTCGCGCTGCATGGACCTGTGATTCTGGCGTACATCGCAATTCAGTTGGCGACATCAGGTATCTTCGCTCTGGAAATGCGGCGCATCGGAAAAACGATTCCAAGGCATTCCACAGTGAAAACGCCGATCTCGGCGGATTCAGCCACTCGAGCGGCCTGAACTGCGAGTTGCTTCAGGCAGGAGCGATGAACGCTGCAACGGCGTCCGAAATGGCGGACCACAGCAAAGCCGTGGCCGGAAAATAATCTGCCTGAACCATTCCGTGGCGCGCTCGCCCGGATGCCAGCAGCGTTGGGCTCGAATGCCGTCGCATCAGAAGATCGCTCAGCCGCTGCCCGCCCACAACGCATCATGTACCAGAGCAACGCTCGACCGGTTTCGGTCGAGCGTTGCCTGTTCCGGGACATCCAGATCAACACGGTTGCGAGTTGTAAGCTATCGTCCGTTGGTGCGACTCTACTTCACAGTTGTATCGATTGAACGAAGTGGCCCTCTTGAGAAGGGAACCCCCTGGACGGAGAACTCGGAGTCCACGTTGCCCGATCGCCCGATGTCCGGATTCGCAAGTTCACAGTTAATCTCACTCCCGTGATTCTCCACGACGTTCCGGGTGTCCTTCTGAATGGATGGTTCGCGAATCACTTCACGAGTTCATCAAGTACAGCCTTGCGATGCACCTTCAACTTATGACTGAAAATGTCGTACATACAATGTTTTGCACACATAAGAACACATCAAGGATGGCAATTCGTCATAAAACGGGAATGCAAACGATAACTCACGTGAAGCTAACACTTTGCGCTGTGAATCAATCATGAAGTTCGCCACTGTCTGCTCAAACCAGATAGAGTGCGCTGCAACGCCGTTCACGATTTTATGATTTTCCGGAATTCTCTAACTCCCAATACAGAGATGAGTTTCGACTTGTTCCTGAGGTTCTCGAAGGGCTCAATCTGTAACTGCGGCTTGACAGACGGGTAGAGCGATTTAAGATTCTCGCTCGCTTCTGAGTCACTACATCTTGGGTTTAATTCTGGCGGCAACACTACCGATAGTATGTGGTAGTGTTTTCGACGGCGCACGGTAACCCGGATGTTTGTTCTCGTTTCATGATTGATCGTGCGGCATTCAGCTGTGCGATTCATGGGAGTTCTCGGAGGAGAATTCAGTCGCCTGACGGGTTTGCTCGAACCCATTGGCGGGCTCACTTCTAAACGCTCCAGTCTCGACAACCAAAGGAGTGGCATGCGACATAGTTGTTCGCATGTCGGGATCTTTCACAGCACCAGGTCGCTTTCTGCGAGGAAACTGCGCGCAGATGAAACGCGGACGTGCGAAAGGGCGAACATTGAACGTATTCGACCTTGACCGGCGTCGACGGCTCGTCTGGCATGATCCAGTCAGAGAAGGTTGTGGAATGGAATCCAGTCTGGAATTGGCAGGAAGCTGAGCACGACAGTCCTACGACGGGACTGAACGAACTCGGGATTAGTTCATTGATTTCGTGTGGTAATTAACTAAGGAGAGTGCACGATGCACCGCAACAAGGGATTCTTCGAGGATGATTTCGAAGCCCAGGATGGGCACAATGGAACGATCGTTTCCGAGGCCAGCCCGATGCAGATCGAGCCTCATTTCTGCCCGGAAGACGTTGACCCGTTCGATACAGTCGAGTGGGAGCCTCGTACAGCACATATCAAGGACGAGAACGGCGGCATCCTGTTTGAGCAGAAGGACTGCCTGATTCCGAAGGACTGGAGTGCTCTGGCCACGAATGTTGTTGTCAGCAAGTATTTCTATGGCGAGCCCGGTACTCCCGAACGTGAAACCAGCATTCAGCAAGTCGTTCACCGAGTCGCTCGTACAATCGCTGACTGGGGAATTCAGGACGGCTACTTCGCCAGCCAGGCGGACGGTGAAACTTACTACAAAGAGCTCGCCTGGTTGTGCCTGCACCAGCACGGTTCGTTCAATTCCCCCGTCTGGTTCAATGTTGGTCTGTTCCATCAGTACGGCGTGAAAGGCTCGCGAGGTAACTACCGCTACGACGTTCAGACCCGCTCGATCCGTCGCCCGGAAACTCCTTACGAGTACCCGCAGGCATCCGCATGTTTCATCCAGTCTGTCGAAGACAACATGGAAGACATCATGCGTCTGGCTCGTAGCGAAGCCATGCTGTTTAAGTTCGGATCGGGGACCGGTACTGATCTCTCGACCATCCGCAGTTCGCAGGAAAAGCTATCTGGCGGGGGTTCACCGTCTGGCCCGCTGAGCTTCATGCGTGTTTATGATCAGATTGCAGCTGTCGTGAAGTCGGGAGGCAAGACTCGTCGAGCTGCCAAGATGCAGAGTCTTAAAGACTGGCATCCGGACATCATGGAATTCGTCCAGTGCAAATCGAAAGAAGAAAAGAAAGCACGCACGCTGATCGATTCCGGCGAGTACGACGCCAACTTCAACGGCGAAGCATACAGCTCGATCATGTTCCAGAATGCGAACCTTTCGGTCCGCGTTTCGGACGAGTTCATGCAGGCTGCTGAAGACGATCGTAAGTGGCAGACGCACTGGGTTACGAATCCTGAGCGGAGTGGCCCGGAGTATGACGCGAAAGACGTTCTGCACGAGATGGCAGAAGGAACGTGGTACTGCGGCGACCCTGGCGTCCAGTATGAAACGACCATTAATCGGTGGCATACCTGTAAGAATTCAGGTCCGATCAACGCCTCGAACCCGTGCTCCGAGTACATGTTCCTTGACGATACGGCCTGCAATCTGTCGAGCATCAACCTGCGGAAGTTCCAGCAGGAAGATGGCACATTCGACGTTGCTCGGTTTCGCCGAGCGTCCAGCATCTTCATCACGGCTCAGGAAATTCTGGTCGACCACGCCAGCTATCCAACGCCGTCGATCGCTGAGAATTCGCACCGCTTCCGTCCGCTTGGGCTGGGATTTGCAAATCTCGGCAGCCTGCTGATGTCGATGGGAATTCCTTATGACAGCGAAGCGGGGCAGGGCATCTGTGGTGCTCTGACGGCTCTTCTGTGTGGCGAAGGCTATCGTACTTCCAGCCAGATCGCCGGCAATCTTGGTCCCTTCGCCGGGTATCGGGAGAACGAAAAGCCGATGCTCGAAGTCATGGAAATGCACCGTGCCGCTACAAACGAGATCAACCCGGAATGTCCGGAGTATCTCCGAGCAGCAGCCCGTCAGGTGTGGGACGAGTGTCTTGAGTCCGGACGCCGATACGGCTATCGCAATGCTCAGGCGACCGTACTGGCTCCGACCGGAACCATCGCTTTCATGATGGACTGCGACACGACCGGCATCGAGCCGGACATTGCTCTGGTCAAGTACAAGCAACTCGCTGGCGGCGGCATGATGAAGATCGTCAATAAGACGGTTCCGCTGGCACTGAAGTCGCTTGGCTATACCGAAGCTCAGTCGAAGGAAATTATCGCTTACATCGACAAACACGAGACGATCGAAGGAGCTCCAGACTTCAAAGACGAGCACCTCGCAGTCTTTGATTGTGCCTTCAAACCGGCGAACGGAACGAGATCGATCGCGTGGCGTGGACATGTCACGATGATGGCTGCCGCTCAGCCGTTCCTCTCCGGAGCGATTTCCAAGACGGTAAATATGCCGTCGAATTCGACGGTCGAAGACGTCGAAAATGCTTACAAGGAAGGCTGGAAGCTGGGCCTTAAGGCTCTCGCGATTTATCGTGACGGCTCGAAGCAAAGCCAGCCGCTGGCAACTTCGAAAGAAGGCGACCGTAAGAAGGGCGGCGAGACTGTCATCATTCAGTCGGGTCCAGTCCGCCGTCGGCTTCCCGTGACGCGTCAGTCGCTGACGCACAAATTCTCAGTCGGCGGACACGATGGCTACATCACAGTCGGCTTGTTTGACGACAGAACGCCCGGCGAACTGTTCATTACGATGGCCAAAGAAGGTTCGACCATTGGCGGCCTGATGGACACCATCGGAACGCTGACGTCGATGGCTCTTCAATATGGAGTGCCGCTCGGCGATCTGATCAGCAAGTTCACCCATATGCGGTTTGAACCGTCCGGATGGACTGGAAATCCGGATATTCCGAATGCCAAGAGCGTTGTTGACTACATCTTCCGGTGGCTCGGCATCGAGTTCCTGGAAGGCTACCGCGCAGCGAACACTCCGAAAGGAATCGCTGAAACTCAGACGGCGGCAATCGCTTCGCCACAGAATCTGACTGACGAAGTCGCATCAATGATTAACGGGCGGATCGACAGTCTGGGCTTCGGAGACGCTACCTTAAATGGAGCTGATGCTGACGTCGCAGTGTCGACTCTGACCGACGAGGATTCTCCAGCAGTTCGAAGCAAGCAATTTGCTGAGTTTCAGTCAGACGCTCCGGCGTGTGACGGTTGCGGAGCCATCACCGTCCGTAACGGAAACTGCTACCTTTGCCACAACTGCGGTAACAGTATGGGCTGCAGTTAGACAATGAGACGATCGGCGATCGATTGAACATCGTTCGATCGCATGAATTAAAGGAACACCCGAGTTGCTCCTCGTGAGCAACTCGGGTGTTTTCGTGGGTAAATAATGGTGACGCACATTTGCTGCGTGGCCAACAGTCTGTGGATATGCAGCCCTGGTGAGCTGGCAGGCGAATATGCCGACCGGAAGAGCATCAACTACGACAGATTTGCAGCTGTCGGCGATGCACTGCATTCAAAATGCGTGGTAGAGGCCGAACCAGAAAGCGCCCGTGTTTCGCTCCAGGGAGCGGGCGTATTCGACTCGGGAGGTCAAAGATTCGACAAAGCTGAGCAGCGGAATGTCGAAGTAGAGTCCACCACCGATGGCCTGGTCGACTCCCCCCTGTGATCTATCTCGTAAGAATGACTCGCCCACGTCGTAGAACACCGAGCCGGAGACTGACCGCAAGGCTGCAAGATTGTCGACGACCTCCAGGTCAATTTCGCCGGTGACGGGAAATCTCCATTCGAGACTCGTTAACCAGAAGGCGTTGCCTTCCGTCGTGTTTGCTTCTCGACCTCTGAAACGTCCTGGGCCACCAAAGCGAAAGTGTTCGCCATTCTCGGACCAGCCGTATCCAGCGGCGACTCGCCCTGCGATCCGAGTCTCCGAGAGATACCCGTAACCTTCGGGGATTCCTTCAATAACAGACAGCTGCCCGTCGACTCTGTCGTAGGTCTGTCCATCTCCGAAGGCAATGAATCCATGTTCGTAGCTTGTATCGAACTGAAATCCGCTGCGAGGGTTCCAGTACGGCATGCGAGTGTCCGCATGAAATGCAACTCCGACAGCACGGACATCACGGTATTCGACGATGCCTGGAGGGGGAGGAGTTGAGATGTCCGCATCCGGGAAAAAGTTGTCGCCGATTCGCGTGTAGAAATCGATATAGCTCAGATCGGGACGAATGAGACTGGTTGTGTATGCCAGGACCTTGCGGGCATAAAGCTTCGCCTGGTTGCCAGGCATGTTCTGGATATTCGTCAGCAACGCATGCTCATAGCGCATCCCGACCTGCCAGTTAGGCCAGGGCATGTTGTAAAAGACTGCATCCACGCCAGCCGACAAACGTTCGCGATTCGTCTCTGCCGTATAGGCAAGAAAGGGCGAGACACGAAATTGATTCGACGCGATCAGTGCTCCACGTAAGCCGATGCGTCCATCACGGTCGACGCCGGGGCCGAAGACGACGCCGGGCTTCTCGAACGGCTGCATCAGCGAGGCTTCGTCCAACGGCGTGTAAAACGGGCTGTAGCGAATTTCGTACGCTGGCTTCCAGTCGTTGTTACTCGGATGCTGATCGACGACCCAACCGTCCGGATCGATCTCGACCTGTTTCGGCGATCGGTCGGTCAGGAATGAAAACTCCCAGGTTTTTTCATCGATCTGACGTGAACTGGCTTCATTCCACTGCCGATCGGCAAGCCCTGCAATTCCGGGCATGGATTCAACAATTACCTCAGCGTCGGAATCCACCGTCGGTGCCAGATGCAAAGCGACTTCGACAGGCTCGCTGATCTCACCAGTCTGAACGATCCTGGCGACGGTCCGAAACTGCTTCCCTTCGGTCGTCGTCTGGACGCCGGCTATCTTCCAGTCGCAGGTTCGGTTTGAACGTAGCCAGTCGTCGAAAAACTGCTCCCAGCTTTCGCCCGTGTAGCTTTCCAGGAGCCGCTGAAAGTCGTCCGCACGAAGAATTCGAAACTTGTACTCGGCGTACAGGAGTCGCAGGAATCCGAAGAATCGCTCGCGCCCCAGACGGTGCTGAATCATGCCGACAATTCGCGCTCCCTTGTCGTAGACGAGGAAGAACAGATTGTGAATATGACCAATCTCGTCGAGTGAAGCGAGTGTTTTTCCGTCGCCGCCCCGGTTGCTGTAGAGGGAATAGCCGCTATGTACCAGACTGCGGTATCGGATGTTTGGTAGTCCCCAGCTTGCCCCACCAGGGAGGTCGAGCACCTCGGCATCCTGTCCGTACTTTTCTTCCATGCGAAAGCGCGTCAGCCACTGCGCAAGTCCTTCGTCAACCCAGGGTTCGCGGTATCCGTCGGTGCCGACGGCTGAACACCACCACTGGTGGCAGATCTCATGACTCACCAGATGCTCAACGTATCGCCCCGCCAGCTGAGGTACGTCAAGAATGCGCGCGTCAATCATGACCAGGCCGGACGACTCGTTGCCGTTCCAGCCGAAGTAGGACTCGACGAGTTCAAATTCCTGATACGGGTACGGTCCGAACCATTCCGAGTATTGCTTCAGGCATTCGGCAGCAATCTGCAGACTCAGGCGAGCATGTCCCTGGTGCTCCTCGAACGCCAGAACACGAATGGGTATGCCGTTACTTGTTGTCTCGTAAATTTCGAACCGGTCACTGGAGACGATGGTGAAATCGCGGAGGCCGTAGCCTTCGATGTCGAGTGTTGAGTAACCGTCATCATCCAGGTGACGCGAGACCACGTGTCCGCCGGTGGCTGCTTCCTGCCCAGGGGACAGTCTCAGTTTCACCTTGTAGATGCCGGCTTCGTTCAACCACGGCTGATGCCACGGAATATATGGGACCGCATCCCAACCGGTGTCGCTGTATGCCGCCAGAATCGGATACCAGTTGAGCAGGTTGGTCACGCCTTTGTGCTGCCCCAGCCGGCCCTGCTTCGGTGGCAGATCGATCTCAAACAGCAGCGACACTTCAACAGACTCACCCGGCAGTACCTGCTCAGGAAGTTGCACGTGCAGATGCGTGTCGGCATCGGGATCGAAGTGGGCCTTCAGCTCGACGTTTCCCTGCCGAACAGATTGCAGATGAAACCTTCCACCCTGCCGGTCGATCGAAGTTCTTGGGTCCAGCCGCAAGGACTCGACCGTACGATCAGCCACCTTTAGTGTCTTCTCGCTGGGGCGATTGTTTGGAATCACGTGAAAAACGAGCGACTGAGTCGGCACTGGTCCGGGATTCGTCCAGCGTACAGTTTCCTCGACGTGGACTTTTCCTCGATCAGTGTCCAGGTCGATGTCCATGACGTAGTGTGGCAAGAACAGCGGCGGTCCGCCTGGTCCTGACGCCTCGCCGTCAGGAGTCACAGGATTCGGCGGCAATAAAGCTGGTCGTGAGCCAAACGAGACCGCTGACGACGCTTCGTTGGTGACAACGACCGGAGCGAGTTCAGGCAGCGGAACCCGGATATCCTGAGCGCGCACAAGCCCGGAACCTGTCGCTGCCAGAGCGAACAGACCCAGCATTCGTAGCGCAATGCCGCCATCCATGAACTGCATATATCCGTGTAGATACTTCAAGGCGATCGAAGAATCCCGAGGTTTCGCCAGGCGTTAGCAATCCTCCAGGCTCCCAGCACGGTGGCCGCGTCAGGATGAGAATCGGCTTTTTCGTGTGGCCAAAGATAGGGGTTATCCGGAAATTCTGCTTTCGAGGTCAATACAGCAATCCCGACAACTGAGTTTCGAATGCTCTGGAAACCAGATCCCATCCAAGGCAATTCCTGAATCAGCCTTATTCTGACCAGACACCAACACTGCACTACTTGAGGTTTGCAGCTTGACTTACTTTCGCAGTTTGTCTGCAAAGACTTTACGAACTTTTTCGACCTTCGGACGAATGATTCGCTGACAGTAAGGTTTGCTGCTGTTCTCGGAAAAATAATCCTGGTGGTATCCCTCGGCCGAATAGAACGCCGTGAAGGGCACGATCTCGGTCACGACGGGGCTGCCGAACGCGTTTTCGTCGTTGAGTCGTTGCTTATAGGCTTCGGCAAGTTCTTTCTGTTTGTCGTCGTGATAGAAAACTGACGAGCGGTACTGAGTTCCGACGTCGGCTCCCTGCTGATTCATGGTTGTCGGATCGTGAGTCGTCCAGAACACTTCCAGCAATTCTTCGTAGGTGATGACGGACGGGTCGAATTCGAACTGAATCACTTCGGCATGCCCTGTGCTACCTCCAGAAACCAGGTCGTACGATGCGTTTTCCTGTGTGCCACCGGTGTAGCCGGAGCGAACATTCTCGACACTCTTAAGTTGCTCGAAAACCGCCTCGACACACCAGAAACAGCCGGCTCCGAACGTTGCTGTTTGCATCCCTTGCACGGCTGACTGCAGGCCGGGCGACGTATCAGAGGTAGTCTCGTGAGGGGCTGCAGCGCTGGATGGTTCAACGGTTACGGGAGCAGCCGACGTCACCGCCGGTGCATCGGAGTTGGTGGCACTCGTGCATCCTGAAAACAGTGCTGCCGCGACTGCGATCGTCAAACAGTACCCTGGTCTTGAATCTTCTCGAAATCGCATCGTGTCTCCTCATTGTCGTACGTGTAAAGTCGGCAAACGACCTCGTATCTTCGCAATTCACCGACGCAGTTCTACTGAAACTGCTGCGGTCACGAACAGATCATCTGTCACAGATAATCGATTTCGGCCTGAACTTCAGGGCAACTCTCAACAGAAACCGATTGTGTAACAGTGAATCAGTACTCGAAGGGTAAGTGCAAGGCTTAGGCGTATGATGGTTTCTTCGCTAACTCTAACGAACATGGTGACCGGTACCGCGAAAATGACGACCGACGGTTGCTGAAATCCACAAATCCCACCATAAATGGCGGGACTATTTGCTCGACGGTTATTCAAGGATTTGCTGTATGTCACAGTCTGATATTTCGCCTGCCGAAAGATTGAGCGACAACGACGTCCAGGCGATTGATCAGTTACGGGACTCATATGGTCGACTCTCGTCGGAACTGGGCCGCGTCATTGTCGGTCAGAAGGATACGATTGAGCGGCTGGCGATCTGCCTGTTTGCTCGAGGGCACGCTCTGCTGATGGGCGTGCCGGGGCTCGCCAAAACGCTGCTGGTCAGTAAGCTGGCCGAGACGATGTCGCTGGATTTCAGCCGAATTCAGTTTACGCCCGACCTGATGCCGATGGACATTACCGGTACAGATATCCTGCAGGACGTAGCGGGCGGGAAACGGGAATTCGAATTCGTTCACGGCCCCGTCTTCGCCAATATGGTCCTGGCCGACGAGATCAACCGCGCTCCTCCAAAAACTCAGGCGGCCATGCTGGAAGCCATGCAGGAGCACAAAGTGACTGTTCTTGGGAAGAGCTTCCCTCTACCACCGCCGTTTCTTGTCCTTGCCACGCAGAACCCGGTCGAGCAGGAAGGGACGTACCCGCTGCCGGAAGCGCAGCTCGATCGTTTCATGTTTCTCATCGAGCTGGACTATCCATCGGAAGCTGAGGAAATTCAGATCGCGCGCACAACAACCGGCGACGAGTTGCCGGCGCTGGATCACATTCTCCACGCTGAGGACATCATCCGGCATCAGCATCTGGTTCGGCGCGTTCCGGTTCCTGACCACATTTATCAATACGCTGCCCGGCTGGTGAGGAAGACTCGGCCCAGCGATACAACGGCGCCGGCATGGATGAAACCGCTCGTGTCGTGGGGGGCCGGGCCGCGAGCGGTGCAGTACCTCATCCTGGGAGCCAAGTCACGAGCGGCTTTGATGGGCAGCTACATGGTCCGGCTCGAGGATATTCAGCAGGTGGCGTCGCCAGTTCTGACGCATCGCATCATTACGACTTTCGCGGCTCAGGCGGAAGGAATTGATGCTCGTCAAATCGTTTCGCGTCTGATCGAAGAGACAACTCCCGAGGCTTAAGGAACGGCGACTCCACCAGTTTGGCTACGTAAAACGCGAGACATCAAAAAGGTCAGTTCATGATCGTTCGCGGAACCGGCATCATCAGCAACGCACGAGTCGCGACAGTGGCGTTGGCCCTACTGGCAATTTTCGGCACCGGTTTCGATGACGCTGCAGATCAGAGTCCCGTCCAGACTCCGGACAGGTTTGCGCGGCGTTTCGCGACCCTCGACATTAACAAGGATGACGGGCTTCAGCTGGATGAATACCTGAAGCACATCCCCGGCAAAGAGGCGATCTTAAAACGGGATTTCAAACTGTTCGACGTAGACCGCAACGGCAAGCTCTCACTGAATGAATTCAAGACAAATCCATTCGTCGCGCCGCCTGATGACCGTGGTGCGCTGCCTGATCCGCTGGACGCATTCGTCGACCACGCCGTTGTTGCCATGGATAAGTCTTTCGATGATTGGAACGATCATCCCGACCGAGTGATTCATGCCTGGACTTTCGTGCAACTTTTCATCGGCACCTTCGGTTCGCAGACGACCACTCCTGACGTGAAAGAGGCCGACGAGAACGGCGACGGTAATGTGAATCGCCAGGAAGCTCGCCGTTTTCTTGAAATTCAGATCGGGGTACGTCGCAGCGATGGCAGACTGCTTCGCTCGCCGGACGGTCGAGTCTGCAACCTGTCAGGGTTTCGGCAGATTGATGGGAACAATGACGACCTGCTGGAAAAGGCTGAATTTGAATCTCGGACCAAATTAGGCGACCTGATTGCTGAGATCATTACTCAAGGTGATGCCGACAAGGATGGTCGCGTTTCGTTCACCGAATGGATTTCTTTGCCGAATCGCGGGCGGGTTGACCCGATCGCGGAGTTTCGAAATCTGGACACGAATCTGGACGCGCTGGTCGACAACGACGAATTGCGTACGGGAATTCCCGCTTGGCGGCTAAACATGACTGCCAACGTGTTTCCGGGATTCGACACTGACGGAGACGGTGTGTTGTCGCTCGACGAGTACCGCTTGACGATGCTCGCCAATCCGTATCTGCGGTGGCAGGTGCCACCTGTCGATGTCGACGGCGATCAGGAATTAACGTACGCCGAGTTCAAGTTTGACTCGCCACACTTTCCATTGCTGCGCTGGCTGTTCTTTCACCGGCTTGATGCTGACGCGGACGGTGTACTTTCGCTGGATGAATACGAATTCAAGACGAAGACTCCCGATGAGTTCTTCATCGTGAACGAGGATGGCACACAGTGGCGGCCTCTGTTTCGGTTCGAAACTCATTTCGCCTGCGGGTCTCCGGCGGTTTCACCAGACGGAAAACAACTCGCGTTTGATGCCTGGAGCGTCAAGCCGAGAACCAGCCCAACGCTGTTTACCCTGGAGCTCCACGGCAACCGCGTGGACGGCAGCGAGCCGAAAAAGATTGGCAGTGGATCGATGCCGACGTGGTCGCCGGATGGAAAACGCCTGGTGTGTTCTCAAAGCGGCATTCGGATCGTCAACATCGACGGCTGGAACCCAATGGAGATCCGTGAGAATGGATGGGGAGCGCAGTGGTCTCCGGACGGGAAGACAATCGCATTCACGGAAGGCTTTATCGTCAAGTCGTACGACGTGGAAACGAAGAAGTTCCGCAGCCTCTTAATGTCACATGATTACAAGCAGATCTTCTGGAACATGACATGGTCTCCGGACAGTCGATTTCTCTGCTTCAAGGGCCAGAAAGCTGACGGAACACAGGAAGTCGTGACACTGGACACGGTCAGCGAAAAACCTGAGCCGAAAGTCCATCACTCGACGAAACAGAACATTAACTCCGACTTCGCGTGGCATCCGGACGGAAACAGAATTGTCTTCGGCATGCGCTGTGAAGAGCGCAAGCATGTGCAACTCTACGAATTTGATCCTGGTCAGGATGTGCCGCCAGCGTTACTTCCAGGGCAGGATGAAACTCGTAACAACACTGACGTCTGCTGGACACCTGATGGCAAACAACTGATCGTTGTCAGCGGAGATTTTTGAGTGGAACTCGCTTAAGCGCTCGCGACCTGATCATTGAGAAACTATGTCCGTAAACCGTCAACCTCGCAGTTTCCTGAATACCGGAGTGCTCTCGCGTCTGGCGGGGATTCCGTTTCTGGCGCGGCAGCCGATGCAGGGCAGCGTTTCCGGTCGGCATGCCAGTCCTCATCGCGGATCGAGCGTCGAGTTTGCTGAGTACCGAAAATACGTCCCCGGCGACGATCTGCGACGTCTTGACTGGCGAGCTTACGGGCGATCCGACCGGTTCTATGTCAAGGAATTTGAAGCGGATACCAACCTGCGATGCTGCTTCGTGGTGGACACCAGCGGGTCGATGGATTTCGGTTCGGGCGACGTCACAAAACTCGAATATGCCAGAAGACTCACGGGCGCACTCGGGTACATGGCGATTCAACAGGGAGACGCCGTCGGTCTGTCGTGCGTCGCGGAAGGCGTCGTTAAAAGCCTGCTTCCCAAACGAGGCCCCGCGCATCTGCGAACTCTGTTCGATCTCCTGGAAGGGGCGGAGCCCAGCGGAGAAACGCAACTGGTAACCGTGCTGCACGAACTTGCCGAGACGATTCGTCAGCGCGCGCTGATCATCATAATCTCGGATCTGTTTGTGGAGCCGACGTTGCTGCGAGAATGTTTTCAGCATTTGAGATTTCGCAAACACGACGTCTCCGTGTTCCACTTACTCGACCCGCAGGAGATTGGATTCGACTTCAAACGTCCCACGCGTTTCCTCGACATGGAAGGCGGCCCCGCGATCTTCGCTGAGCCCAACGACATCGCCGACCGGTATCACAAGGCGATGCAGATTTACCTCGACGATCTCAGGCAGGTGGTGCTTGAATCAGCCATCGACTTCCATCAGGTGAAACTCGACGAAGAGTATGAGCAGGTCCTTTCACGATTCCTTGTTGGGCGAACTAGCGGAAAAAGATAACTCCACGGTCGGAGTCATTTCATGACCATACAGTGGCTAATTGAACAACGCTACTTTCGGGTGGAACGCCCGAAACACTGACCAGATGCCCGAGCGTAGCCATCTGCTTATTGGACTCTCAATAGATGACGTTTCTTCAACCCTTGCTGCTGGCAGCGCTGCCGCTAATAGCCTTGCCGGTCATCATTCACCTCATCAACCAGCGGCGGTATCAGACCGTTCGGTGGGGAGCGATGATGTTTCTGCTGGCGGCCAACCGGATGTCTCGCGGTTACGCCCGGCTGCGGCAGATCCTTATCCTGATCTTCCGCACGCTGGCGATTGCCGGCTTGATTTTCGCGATCAGTCGTCCGCTGGCCAGCGGCTGGCTGGGACTCACTGCGGGCGGGCAGGCCGACACAACGGTCATTCTGCTGGACCGTTCTCCGAGCATGCAGGAGCAGGGAGCCGGTACTGGCGTCTCGAAGCTGCAGACCGGCCGCGAGCAGCTGGCATCCATGCTGGAGACGCTGGGATCTGATCGCTGGGTTCTGGTGGAAACGACCGCAGGAGCAGCAATCGAGATCGAGTCTCCGGATTCGCTGCGCCGGCTGCCGTCGACCGAGCCTGTCGGAACCTCGTCCGATCTGCCCGCGATGCTGGAACAGGCTCGCGAGTACATCACGGCGAACAATACTGGTCGAACCGAAATCTGGATCTGCTCGGACATTCGCGAGAACGACTGGAATGCCGAAAGCGGTCGCTGGCAAACGCTGCGTGATTCGTTCCTTGAACTGCCTCAGACGGTGAATTTTCATTTGCTCGCCTATCCAACCGACGGTCACTCGAACACTTCGATTCGAGTGACCAGCGTGCGTCGATTCGAAACGGTCGACAGTGCCGAATTGCTGGTGTCGCTGCGAGTCACGCGTGATCAATCGATGGAAGACAGCATCAGTTTGCCGATTCACATTGAACTCGAAGGTGCGAGATCAGAACTGACGGTTGACGTCGAAGGTCCAACGTTTGAACTGATCGATCACCGCATTCCTATTGAACGTTCTAACGATCGAGGCTGGGGACGCGTGTCGATCCCGGCTGACTCGAATTCGGCAGACAACGATTTCTACTTCGTGTTCGATCGTCCTCAGAAACGGCACACGCTGATCGTCAGCGGTGATCCTCAGACGGCAATCCCGTTGCAACTGGCCGCGTCGATCTCGCCCGACACGACGACTGAATGTTCGGCGGAAACGCTTTCGCAGGAGCAACTCGCAACGGTGGACTGGGCCGCTGTTTCGCTCGTGCTGTGGCATGCTCCGCTGCCGGGCAAGGAATTGGGATCATTGCTGAGGGACTATATCAATCGCGGAGGGCAGGTTGTGTTTCTGCCGCCGCGGGAGCCCGGCTCAGGTCAGTTCATGAATGTCAGCTGGAATTCCTGGAAGGAACAGCAGGTCGCCATTCCTGTGGCGTCATGGCGAGGAGACCAGGGGATTCTGGCGAACTCGCAAAGCGGTGCCGCGTTGCCTGTCGGCGAGTTGCAGATTCGACGATTCTGTGAGCTCAGTGGCGAAGTGACGCCGCTGGCCAGGTTGCAAAACAATCTGACTCTGTTCGCTCACTTACCGACAACTCGTGGCGGCGTCTATTTCTGCACGACCACTCCCGACGCGCAGGACTCATCGCTGACGACCAACGGCGTCGTGCTTTACGTTTTCATTCAGCGGGCTCTGGCCGCTGGAGCCGCCGTGCTGGGGCAAACTCAACAACTTGCGGCAGGAGCAGCCGCGATCGAACAACCTGTCGACTGGAAGCAGATCAGCGGCCCGGAGGATGCCCTCTCGACCGACTACATCCACCAGCGCGGCGTCTATTCTGCGGGTGAAAAGCTGCTGGCAGTGAATCGAAGCAGCGCTGAAGATCAGGCCCGCGTGCTGGACGACGATCGTCTCGCCGAACTGTTCAAGGGACTCAGCTTCAGCCGGGTGAACGATACAGCGGGCAGTTTCGAAGGCTTGATTCAGGAAATCTGGAGACTGTTTCTGGTGACAATGCTGATCGCTCTGATCGTGGAAGCCATCCTCTGCATGCCAAGAGCCATGCCGGTTGTCGAACAAAGCGGATTCCCACGACGCTCGGCGGAAACTGACGCTGATCCTCCCACGGAACGGGCAACAACCAGCGCGGCGGCGACGGTAACCACCAGTTGATAACGAGCTGACAACAAGGATTCTTCGTTTGGACTTTACTCGCACACTGACGTTTCTCTGGACACCGTGGTCGCTGGCGATTTCCGCCGCGATCGTACTGGTGACGGCCGGGCTGTGTTTCATGGCGTGGCAGCGGAGCGGGTTTGCGAGATCTCAAGGGCTGCTGGAGTTCCTGCGACTTGTCATCGTCGTGTTGCTGGCGGCGATGTTCAATCAACCGGAATGGGTGGAAGAGTTTCGCCCGGATGAGAAGCCCGAAATTCTCGTGCTGGTCGACGACTCGGTAAGCATGCTGACGCGGGATGTCGAATCTTCCGGTGCAGGTTCAGGGCGATCCACTCGGAAGGAAGCAATCGTCGCACTGACTGACGAAGGCGCATGGGCCTCGTTGTCAGATCGGATGAACGTGACGATTCAGCCGTTCGCGAATGACGAGTCGCATACCAGAAGCGATCTTTTCACGCCGCTTAACCAGGCACCGGGAAAGTTTGGCAACCTGATTGGAATCGTGCTGGTTTCTGACGGCGACTGGAACGAAGGGCCGCCACCGGTTCAGGCGGCAACCGCGCTGCGTATGAAAGAGATTCCGATCTTCACCGTGCCAGTTGGCAGTCCGACTCGCCTGCCGGATGTTGAGCTGCTGAGTCTGGAAGCTCCCACATTCGGCGTCGCTGGCAAGGCGGTCCGAATCCCGTTCACGATCGAAAGCACGCTGCCGCGCGAATTCCTGACGACCGTCACGTTGAAATCATCCGAGGGCAGTGAAGTCACACGCGACGTCCGCATCGCAGCCATGGGCAGGACGAGTGACTCGCTGTTGTGGAACCCCGTCGGCACGGGCGACTTCACGCTGACGCTGACTGTCCCTCAACACACAGAGGACACGCTGCCTGATAACAATCAGTTGACTGCCCCGATCGCGATTCGCGAAGAGAAGCTGCGAGTTCTGGTCGTCGAGTCGGTTCCTCGCTGGGAGTACCGATATCTAAGAAACGCTCTGTCTCGCGATCCTGGCGTTGACGTATCCTGCCTGCTGTTTCATCCGGGTTTGAGCAAAGTCGGCGGGGGCAACAAAGACTACATCAAGCAGTTTCCCGCCGGTCTGGATGAACTGTCCAGATTCGATGTCGTGTTTCTGGGCGACGTCGGGATCGAGGATGGCCAGCTGACTACAGAAAACTGTCGTCTGCTCAAGGGCTTGATCGAACATCAGGCCAGCGGACTGGTCTTCATGCCGGGCGGGCAGGGGCGACAATTCTCGTTGCTCGAATCAGAGCTGGAAGAGTTGATGCCGGTCATCCTGGACGAGCTGCAACCCGATGGCTGGGGTTCTCGAACTCCCGGACACTTCGAACTGACGGAACTGGGCCGCCGCAGTCTGCTGACCCGCCTGGCCGACACTCGGGATGACAACTTCAGTGTCTGGGAAGACCTCCCGGGTTTTCAGTGGTACGCACCGGTTTTGCGAGCGAAAACCGGCTCGGAAACGCTGGCTGTGCACAAGGACATCACCAATAAACACGGTCGACTGCCGCTGCTGGTCACGCGCACTTTCGGAGCGGGTAAAGTCCTCTTCATGGGGACTGACGGAGCCTGGCGCTGGAGAAAAGGCGTCGAGGACAAGTATCACTATCGATTCTGGGGGCAGGTCGTTCGGTGGATGGCCTATCAGCGAAACATGGCTAAGGGCGAGACGATGCGTCTGTACTACGCTCCCGATCAGCCGCTGGTTCGCCAGACGCTGGTGCTCCATGCCAATGTCATGGAGACCAGCGGGGAGCCACTCGCCAAAGGTGACGTCACCGCTCGAATCACAGCCCCCTCCGGGCAGTCGGAGACCGTGCGGTTCACATCGGCGGGTGATGAATGGGGCGTTTTCGACGCTCGATTCACGGCGAAGGAACCGGGCAAGCACCAGGTCCGGCTCTTCTGCAAAGAAACGAACGCGACGCTCGACACGTCATTCTTCGTGCAGGGCGACACGGCTGAGTTGCCCGGCAAGCCCGCTCGTCCGGAAGTCATGGAAGAAATCGCCCGAGTGACTCGCGGTCGAGTTCTGGAACCTGACAAGCTCGATCAGCTGGTACAATCACTGGCCAGCCTGCCCGAGCCACCCACTTCGGTCCGCCGCGTTCAGCTTTGGAGTCACCCAGCGACGGCTGGCCTTGTTATACTTTTGCTGTCGGTTTTCTGGATTGGTCGAAAAGCTGTGGGACTGGTTTAGCAAGCCAGCTGCAGCAATCGACTGACAACCTGATTAAGTAGTAGGGCGCGTGAAGCGGAACGCACCGGACCGCAGTTGTGGATTCTTTGAAAAGGTGCGTTGCGATTCGCTCCACGCACCCTGCAGTATGACTCAAATGTTGGATTGATTTCTCCATCGACCACTAGTCGCAGAGACACAAAAATGGACGTCACTTCTCGAAATCGCAGAATTGAAATTCCTGAGTCCCTCCGGACTCAGATGTTCGAGTTTCGGAGGCGAGTCTGGATCGTCAAACTCGTCGAAGCCTGCTGTGGTGCCGTGTTCGGTGTCCTGCTCGCCTTTCTAATGACGTTCCTGCTTGATCGCCTCTGGGACACGCCAGCCAGTGTTCGGATTGGTCTTTTCGCCACCGCTGTGCTGGCCTGCACGATCGTGCCGCTGGCATTGCATCGCTGGGTGTGGCGACAGCGGAAGATCGAGCAACTGGCGATACTGCTCACGCGAACGTACCCGAGTATCGGCGATCAGCTGCTCGGCATCATCGAGCTGGTTCGTAGCGAATCCGAACAGGCTCGGTCGATGGCTCTGTGCGAAGCGGCCATCCAGCAGGTTGCCGAACAGGCCGCGCCTCGAGACTTCACGACAGCCGTCCCGGAGCCTCGCCATGTTCGCCGCGCCGTACTGGCGGGACTGTCGCTGGCCGGCGGTCTGGCACTGCTGACGCTTTACCCCGCAGCGACGGCGAACGCCTGGTCGCGCTTTCTAATGCCGTGGCGGGACACTTCGCGATACACCTTCACAATGGTCGAGTCGCAGCCTGAGCAACTGTTCGTCGCACATGGAGAGCCGTTTGACTTCGCTGTGAAGCTGGCTTCTCAGAGTGTCTCTCGACCCGAGTCAGGAATGGTTCAGTCGGGAGTTCAGCGACCGGTTGAGTCGCGTCTCAACGGTAACCAGTACGTTTTCAATCTGCCGCCGCAGATCGACTCATCGTGGCTTAACATCGAAATCGGTGACTTCACGCAACGCATCCGCATTGAACCGGTGCTCCGTCCGGAACTCAGCTCTTTCGTCGCCGATGTGGAACTGCCAGCGTATCTCGAACGCGCAACCGGATTGCACAAAGACGTGCGAGGCGGAGTGGTGTCACTCGTCCAGGGCAGCCGGGCAACGTTTACAGCAACAGCCAGCCGCAAGCTTCAGACGGCGATCGTCGGCGGAAAGTCCGTGTCGCCTCGCGACGCGACAATCGTCAGCCCGTCTCAGGAAGTGAACACTGACAGCAAAGTCGACTTCGAGTGGACTGACGAATTTGGATTGGCCAGCAAAGAACCGTTCACCTTGACGATCAAGGCTCTGGAAGACGAAGTGCCGGCGATCTCCTGTGCGGATCTGCCCCGCCAGAAAGTTTTGCTGGATACCGAGCAGCTGGCCTTTACGGTCCATGCTCAGGACGACTTTGGCGTTCGCCGCGTGGGCATGGTCTGGCAGGGTCTTGACAAGACCAACTTTGCGACCCCGGCTCAGGGAGAACGCATCATTTCGGCAGGTGGTCCCGACAAGGAGTTACTCGAACTGGCCGGAACGTTTTCCGCCAGCTCGCTGGGCATTGAACCGCAGCCGATCGAGGTGAGACTGTTTGCTGAAGATTTCTTCCCTGGCCGCGAGCGTGTCTACTCGCCTCCGCACCTGTTGTACGTCCTGAATGCCGAACAGCACGCCATCTGGCTGACGGAACAACTCAGCAAATGGCATCGTCAGTCGCTGGACGTTCGCGATCGCGAACTGCAACTTTACGAAACTAACAAGCAGCTGCGTGAACTGACTGCTGATGAAATCACTCAGCCGGATAACCGCCGGAAGATTGAGAGCCAGGCAGCGGCGGAGCGTGCCAATGGGCGTCGACTGTCGGGTCTTTCTGACAGCGGTCAGGAGTTGATCCAGCAGGCGATGAGAAATCCTGAGTTCGGCGTCGGCCATCTCGAAAAGTGGGCGGAGATGCTGCAGATTCTCAAGGATATTTCTTCTAACCGGATGCCCTCGGTGGCTGACATGCTGAAGCAGGCATCTGAAGCTCCGAAGATGGCTCAAAGCACGCCGAACAGTAAAGCTCCTTCAGTGGGACAGGTTCGAAACTCGGCGTCAGGTGATTCTCCTCCAGGCGAAGATGATGGCGGGAAAAAACCGCAGGTGCCTGGCGTTGTGGATGTCGAGTCATCTCATCAGCCGCTCGACAAGAAGGACGGTGCTGCTGACAAACCTGGCGACAGCAAAGGGGCTCCTCGGTTGGGTCTGGCAGGTACAACGCTGATTGGTGGAGGACCGAAGGGCGGCGATTCGTGCCCGGTCAACGACAAAATGGAAGAGGCTGTCGAAGAGCAGCGTGATCTGCTGGCTGAGTTCGAAAAAATCGCCGACGAGCTGAATCAACTGCTGGCGAATCTTGAAGGCAGCACGCTGGTTAAGCGTCTTAAAGCGGCCTCACGAGTTCAGTATAAGATCGCCGGGCGTATAGGTGACGAAGTCACGACGTCGTTTGGCGTGCCTGCAAAGTTGACTCCGACGGACCAGAAGAAGTTGTTCAGTGAACTTTCAGGTCTGGAAGAAACCAGCACTCTGGACGTTTCGAACATCATGGACGACATGCAGGCGTACTTCGAACGCCGACGCTTTATGCAGTTCAAAACAGTTCTGGATGAAATGCGGAACGAAGACGTGCTGGGAGCCCTGCGTCAACTCGGCGACGACCTGCCAAAAGAATCAGGGCTGTCGATCGCTCAGTGCGAATTCTGGTCAGACACCTTTGATCGCTGGGCAGAAGACCTTGTCGAACCAGCGTCGGGTGGTACCTGACCCGGTTCCAAATCGGCCGGCAGTTTGCCGCCATCGATCGTGCTGGAAGTGCTTCAGATTCTGGAAGCGGAAGTTAATCTGCGTGAGGAAACGCGAGTCGCTGAACAGGCTCGGCCTGCCGTCGCGCGGGATGAATACATCAGTCAGGCGGAAGACCTGTCGGACACTCAGCAGGTACTTCGCGAACGCGTTGACAAAGTCATTGCTCGAATTCACGAACTCCCCGACGCCGCAGCGAACTTCGGGAAAGAACTCCAGCTTCTGGGGGCCGTCTCGCAGGTCATGTCCGAAGCGACGGACATTCTGGCTCAGCCTGAAACCGGCGGGCCGGCGATCGCCGCCGAAACGGAAGCGATCGAGCTGTTGCTTCAGTCAAAACGAATCAATCCCGGCGGGGGAGGTGGTGGAGGTGCTTCGCCCGGCGGTGG
Source organism: Planctomycetota bacterium (assembly GCA_027624335.1). Taxonomy (GTDB): domain Bacteria; phylum Planctomycetota; class Planctomycetia; order Planctomycetales; family Planctomycetaceae; genus JABMPE01. The sequence goes on along the minus strand of JAQBWV010000004.1, from coordinate 13,501 downwards.
AGGTGGCGGGACCACAACCGACTCCGCACTGGCGCTGGTCGGTAACGGAAGCAATGAAAAAGAAGCCAGAGAACCGCGCGGTGTGACTCAGGCCACGGGTGAATCAGGCTCGTCGTTTCCGGAAGAATTTCGGTCAGGACTTGATGAATTCTTCAATCGACTCGACAAGGATTTCTCTCGTCAGTAGTCGCAGGGGCTCAGTTGTACGATCAATTTCTTTCCCGACTGCTAGTTGGACTGCACCACTTTCGGGCGCATTGCCTGAGAGTAAGCCACTTCGAACGGTAGAAATAACGCCATGAAATCCATTAGCAGCAATGTTCTGTCGCGCGTCCGCTTACCAGTCGGGTCGGTATCGCTTTTCGATCGGTTTTCCTGCCCGCTGGTTATTACGGTTGGGCTTGTGTGGTCAAGTGTCGGTCTGGAGCTGGTTGAGGCCGGCGCAAAAAAACCGCCCGTTACGCAGGAAGCAGAAGTCGAAACGAAGGACACTGTCGAGATCGTCGTCACTGTCCAGGCGGAAGCGAAGGCGATCGCTGGGGCAGCGGCACCAGCAGAAGTCGAACCAGCTGAAAAGAAACCGGCTGATGCTGCGGTAAAGAAGAATGAGGCAATAGCCGTCGAAGCCGTTGGCGAAGAAGTGAAGCCTGCTGAGCCTCCCAGGATACTCGTGAGGCAGAAGGCTGCGGTTGTTGCAGCAGGCGCGGCAGTAGTTGTCGAAGAAGTCGGCGTGGTCATTGGAAACATTCTCGGCGGGATTTTCGGCGGTGGAGGGCAGGTACAGGCCCAGAATGGCCAGCTCGACGAAAACGTACTTAAGCAATTCGAGCAGCAGTATGGTCGGCATTTCGACCAGATCGTACGAACGGAGCTGCACTTTATTCGAGTGGTCTGTCAACCAACCCGGCAGCAGTACGAATCCATCGCCTCGGACTCAAAGTCTGTTCGCACCAAAGCTGTTCAGGAATTTGCGATGATTCAGCAGGGTATGCAGAGAGGACAGACCGGATCGGACAACAGCGACACTCGCAGGCCGGTGGTCGAAGGGCTGCTGGTCTCTGTGAAACGACACCTCTCACCGGAGCAGGTGGCGGACTACGACCGCGAGGTTGCTGATCGAAATGCGGCTCGAAAAGAAGTCGCCGTTCTCGTTACAGCGGCAAAACTCGATCGCAAGCTCGTGTTGAATCCGGAACAGCGGACGCAGGTTACGCAACTGCTCAATGACAACTGGAATGAATCCTGGGCGTCGGCTCCCATGCTCATGTACGGTGGTGAGCAGTTTCCCAATCTGCCTGATCCGAAGCTGATGCCGATTCTGACAGCGTCTCAGAAAAAAGTCTGGCAGACGGTCGCCCAGCGGTCGCAGACTCATTGGGGATTCAATGTCGGAATGATCCAGGGCATCGTCATTGGAGAGGAACAGTGGGAAGGCGAACCTGACTCGGAACCGGCCGAAGCGACGGACAAGGAAAGCAAGGGTGCCGTCCTTAAGCAACCCGTTCAGGCCGCAGAAGCGGACGCTGCTGCCAACCGAGAGGCAACGCCCGCCGAGAAGGAATCGAAATGAACCGACACCGATTCTTATCGGCACAGACTCGATTGTTACTGGCGATGGTGCTGGTGATGAGCTGCTCGGCCTATGGTGACGTCGTTGTCTTCGGGCAGGTTGGTTTTACCGACGAACAGTTTGAGCAGTGGGTTTTTCAGCAATACGGCAATTCGACGACTGCTCGTACGAAACTGAATGAATCCCTGGAACTCTATACGGAAGACGTGCATCGCTCCTGTGATCTTTCCGACAGTCAGCTTCGCAAGTTGCGACTCGCTGGCCGAGGCGACGTTGAACGTTTTTTTCGAAGATTCGCCGAAGCCAAAGAGAAGTTTCAGAAGATCAGAAACGATCAGCAGAAGGTTAACCAGATCTGGCAGGACATCAGCCCGCTGCAGATGCAATTATCTTCTGGACTGTTTGACCGGGACTCGTTGCTGCAGAAAAGCCTGGTGAACACGATCAATCGCCAACAGTTTCTGCAGTACACGAAACTCGACGATGAGCGTCGTCGTTTCCACCATGAGTCAAAGATCAAGCTCGTGATCACGATGCTCGATCAGGCTGCCCCTATTACCGCTGAACAACGCAGAAGGTTGACCGAGTTGCTCAGAGAGGAGACGTCGCCGTCTCGAAAAGGAGGGCAGTACGAATACTACGCCATGATGTATCAGGTCGCGCAGATTTCAGAGCCCAAACTGAAGCCGATTCTGGACGACGTTCAGTGGCAGGTGTTCAATCAACAGCTCGCTCAGATGCGAGGCATGGAGCAATGGCTGAAGCAAAACGGCATGTTGCCGAATGGCGACGAGGACGAGGATGTCCTGCTTCCCGATGAACAGGTGGCCGCAGAATGAAAAACGTTGATTCGTCTCGTGTGGCGACGTTCGTTCTGTTGGGCTGGATCCTGCTGGTTCACTCAACCCTGGCAAAAGCCCAGCCGCCGAATGCGCGAATTGGAGAAGCCGTTCCTCGCGACGTCCGGGAAATCTACGACAAGGGCCTGCAATTTCTGGTCAAGTCGCAAAGCGAAAATGGTGACTGGAGCGGCGGACAAACTGGGCCGGGTGTAACGGGCCTGGGACTGATGGTCTTACTGGCGTCGGGCGAGGATCCGAATTTCGGTCAGTACAGCAGCAGCGTTCGAAAGGCCGTACGCAGCCTGATCGGAAACCAGGATTCATCAACAGGCTACCTCGGTAACAGCATGTACCATCACGGATTCGGGATGCTAGGACTGGCCGAAGCCTATGGAGCGGTCGACGATCGACGCGTCTGGACGGAAGGAAAGAAGGGCCGGTCGATTGGTGCGTCGCTCGAATTGGCGGTACGCGCCGCGTTGACGTCACAGAAGAGTAATTCAATGGGAGCGTGGAGGTACTCGCCAGGCTCAACGGACGCGGACACTTCCGTCAGTGGATCTGTGCTTGTCGGTCTGCTCGCCGCACGCAACGCGGGAATCGAAGTGCCCGACACAGCGATTGACAAGGCCATTTCCTACTACACAAAGATGACGGCACCCTCAGGTCAGGTCGCTTATGCTGGTGGGATCGGTGGCTTTGACGAATCCCTGGCGAGGATTTCGATCGCGACGCTCGTTTACTCAATATCCAAACGGAAAGATCTGCCACAGTTTAAATCAACGCTGGGTTATCTGGTCAACAAGGTTGAATTCACAGGCAACTCGGGATTCGGCTGGGTCAACTATCAGAGGTATTACCAGGCGCAGGCACTGTTTCAGGGCGATGTGGATGCCTGGGAACGTTGGAACAAGCTGCTGATTCGCCAGTTGAAAACGACACAGCTGCCGAACGGCAGTTTTCCAGGCCAGCACGGTGACGCGGTCAGTACGTCGATGTCGTTGCTTGCTCTGGCTCTGAACTATCGATTTCTCCCCATTTATGAACGGTGAGCGATCACTAATGACTTGTGCAATTATTCAGTGTCGCCATCTGACTAGCGCGCTGCGGTGCGCTATCGGGTTCGCGTTGTCGCTCGTGTTCATTTCGTCGCCTTCCGCATCTGCTCAAGAGCGAGCGTCGCAACAGGTACTGCATCTCGCGAATGATGGCATTCTGCCAGGCAGTATTCTCGACTCAGCTCAGTCGGGCCAGATTCGATGGAAAAGCCCGCTGTTCACTCATCCGTTTGAATTTCCGCTCAGCAGCATCTCGATGGCTCAATTTCCCACAAGGGTTCCGCGACCAGAACCAGGCGGAGAGTATTGCCTTGAGCTCACCGGGGGAGACGTGCTTTATGGCGATATCTCAGAACTTTCAGACGCGTCTTTGAGTGTTACGACAGCTCACGCAGGGACTGTCCACATCAACCGATCTGACGTCCAGCGAATTTATCGCTGGAAGGAGACGTCTTTGATCTACCTCGGGCCAGGCGGTCTGGATGACTGGTCACAGACGCTGAATGGCGAGGCGTCAACAGACGCCTGGAGCAGTGACGGCGGTTGGCCTCGAACGGCCAGCCCCAACGCATCGCTGTTTGGAACTTTCTCAATTCCCGCTCGTTCGGCCATTGAGTTTGAACTGTCCTGGAATGATCTGCCCGACTTCGAATTCGTGTTGGGGGCTGATAGCGGCCTCGACGTCAGTGGTCTGCCGATCGGAAATGCAAGAGCGACGAAGACAGACGACGCTTTCCGGTTTGAGGTCTGGGATGACACTGTCGTTGTGATGGGCGAATCCGAGCGTGACGCTGATGTTGCCGAAGTGACACCTGTTGTCAGTGGTCCTGGCGGAGTCCGAGTGCAACTTTATCTTGATCAGGAAAAACAGAGGCTGAGCATTTACTCCAGCAACGGTCAGCAGAAAGCCAGTCTGAAACTCCATTCCAGAATTCCTAAGACGAGAGGCAGCCTGCGGCTCTCAAACCGCAAGGGGGACATCAGGCTGACACATTTGCGGATCGCTAACTGGGATGGAATTCTTCCTCGTAAAGTGCAGACAGATAAATCGCGAATCCACCAGACGGATGGCACGATCGTTTACGGACAGATCACCGGCTTCGACCAGGCAGCTCGCGCATTCACACTGTTGAATGACGGCTCGACAATTGAAGTTAACGCTGCCACGGTTTCGGATGTGTTCCTGTCTCCGATCCCGACCGCGCCGATCGCTACAGACTCAACGCCTGATACCGCGGATCCTCTCCCGGATACTTCAGAACCAGTGGACTTCTCTAAAGTGGTCCGGATTGCTTACCTGGACGGTTCCAGATTCAGCGGTACCTTCAACGGCATTGAGCAAGGCCATGTCCTGCTGTCGTGCCCGAGTATTCGTGAACCGTTGAAACTGCCGCTGGACGGTCTGCGATCGATCGGGCAGCAACTTTCGAAATCGAAGGTGGAGTTCAAGGCGACCGCTGCAGGTCTCGCGGGACGATTGGAAATTGACGGGTTGAAGTTGCCAGGCCGGCTGGTTGACGGTGCAGAACAGCCTGATGGAAGCTGTCTGGTCTGGCATCCGGACTACAGTGTGAATTCAAGCCCGCTGGCCAAGAACCTGGCCGGAAGAATCGTTTATCGCGACCCTCCGAAGCCGGTCGTGAAATCGACGGTAGGCGTTCAACAAGGAAACGGCGTGGCGATTCGTATCAATCAGCGTAAGCCCGCGATTCAGGGGTTTGGTGAGGTTTTTAAACAATTGTTGACCGGGCCATTGCCTCCAACCCAACGGCCGAGGGTTAAAGCAGCACAGACATTGCATTTGCGAAGTGGCGATACCATTCCCTGCGATGTTGTCTCGGTGGATGAGGACGGCCTGCATTTCACGACTCCTCTTTCGAGTGCCACTTTCATCGCACACGACCGAATCAAGGGCGTTGAACTTGCAGGTCGGACTGGGTCACCGACGTTGGACGCTACGAAGCGCGAGCGACTATTGACGCTGCCGCGTCTTCAGAAAGGATCGCCTCCGACTCACCTCATCTACTCCAGCAATGGTGACTTTCTGCGAGGTCGTCTTATTGCCATGAACGAGCATGCATTGACTGTCGAAGTTCGACTGTCCAACCGTGAAATTCCACGAGAGCGAGTTTCCCAGGTCATCTGGCTCCACTCGGACGAACTGACGCCCGTCGAAAAACAACAACCAGAGGACATCGCTGATAGCACGCCCGGCGACTCCGCGGGAACTGAAGGTACAGCCGAGACTGTCTCGGTCGTTCCGAAGCCGGAGGTGTCAGCAGTGGTTGCCAGTGCCAACGACAATAAACACCAGCCGGAACCGGTCAGTACGGACGCCACTCGTGTTCAAACCGTCATTCGGAATTCGGATCGGCTGACATTTCTGGCGACCAGGCTGACGGGCTCGACGCTTTCTGGAAGTAGCGACATTCTCGGTGACTGCCAGGCGGACCTGTCAGAGATCGATCAACTTCTGTTCGGCAATTACATCGAACAGGCGGCGGCACAATTGGCCTATCATCGCTGGAAACTCCACTACGCCATGGAACCGAAGTTCGTCCTGGCGGGGTCCGACGGTTCTGGCGGTGGCGTGATGAGCGGGACCGACTCTCCTCTCGTCGGACAGGCGGCTCCGGATTTCAACCTGGCACAGCTGACCGGGGATGATTTCCGGCTGTCGGACCACCGGGGCGAGATCATCGTCCTCGACTTCTGGGCCACATGGTGCAGTCCTTGCCTTCAGACGATGCCTCTGGTCGATGAGGTCGTCGAGGACTTTGCCGATCACAAGGTCCGACTGCTGGCAGTCAACATGGAAGAACAACCGGCTGAGATCAAGTCTACTCTCGAACGACACAAACTGGACGTCCCCGTTGTGCTGGACATGGACGGCGTGGCGGCAGCCCGGTATTCCGTTACGTCGATTCCGCAAACGGTCGTGATTGACCGTGAAGGCAATGTGGCGAGGCTGTTTGTCGGCGGTGGGCCGAAACTCGCAGGACCCTTGCGGAAAGCGCTGGAGGAATTGACGGGAACGGTGCCTGAATCTGCGAAAGAAACGGCAAACTGAATCGCCGGATAACGAATCGGCTGCGAGTTGAATTCAGCAGTGTGTCGCTGCCAGCTGCGTCAGCGGGCTTTCTTCTTCAGCAGGTGGAGTTCTGCCGGATCGACCACCCATCCACGACATTCAGCGCTGTCGCATCCACAGCGAATGGCTCCATCAGCGGGCCATTCATAATCAATGGTAACTTCCATGCCGGCCTGAATGCTTCGAGTGGCTTCCAGAACGACCTTGCGCTTGTCGATGGGGTCATCGTCGTCGAATATCAGGTACAGCTTGGCGTTCGGTGTGCAGCAATGATTGACGAACCGATATGGCTCGTCCGGTTCGAGAGACCAGTCGTCTCCGAGATCGATGCAGTATTCCGAACCATAGTTGGAATCGTCGATCCGTTTGCCGGTCAATTCACCAATCGCCTGTCCTGCCTGGAACCTTCTCGTCGCGAAGAGTCCCATACCATGCTTCGCCGGAGCCGCTTTGACGCCCAGTGTTTTTGACTTCCTGCCTAACACGTTTTATTCCCTGCTGAAACTTCTTGAGTACACACTGCCAGCGGCGAGATCTGCTCCCGCCAGTCACCGGTCGTGTTTTGCCATGCTGCAAGTACGAGATATTGACGTTGCACAGCGAGGTCAGGCCGCAATCGAAAGGGTGCTAAGGTGTCAGTTGGATTTCATCTTTTCGGCCTTCTGCTCTTCCAGTCGAGCGATCCAGCGTTCCGGTTCATCGTCAAAGGCGGCTTTGCAGCCTGAACAACAGACGTAGTAGGTTTTGCCTTTGTAGGTAACCGTCGATGTGCCGAGACCACCGGAGATGATGCACGTCTTGTCGCCGTAGTCGTCATCGGCCTTCGCGAACGAGACACCTTCACGCTGTGACCCGATGACATCAATCTGGCGAAAGCCCGCTGTGCCGCGAGCACGTTTCACTTCCACCAGGTAACGGTTGTTGTGTTGTTGTTTGAAAACGTACTGAAAACGGGTACCTCGCGGCTCACCGAAAACCTCGGTCAACTGCAGCTCAAACGTCCGCTCGACGGTCTTGCCATCCTCGCTGGGCACATCCTTAGGGGCAGCTGTGAACTCGCCGACGAACGACCTTTTGATGTTCTCCGCGTCGCTCGTCGTCATCTGGTACTTGCCGATTCGTGGGTCGAAGGTAATCCGAGCGTTCGTGAAAAACTCGCCATCTGTAATGTCGAGTACGAGCGCTGGAAAGACAGGATCGGATTTCAAATCCCACACCCAGTCGTGAACTTCGTTCTTACTGGCTTTCTGAATAATTCCCTGCCAGCGGCCAAGCATAATTTGAATTGGCTTCAGGGCCTTGACGATGTCTTCGAACTTCGGTGGCGCCGTCGATACTTCCGACGCTCCTGCAACCTCGTCGGTACCCGTTGCTGTCGCGGTGGATGTCCCTCCGAGTTGAACTGGCCGATATGCGGTTGGTTTTGATTCTGTTGCTCCGGACTCGACGGCTTTTGTCGCTGAATCGGTGTTGGACGCTGCGTCCACCGAACCTGCCGAGGTCGTTGAATCTGGAGACGATCCTCCGGTGCAGCCAGCGAACAGGCAAACGGTCACGGCTGCAATCACGCTGGCATTCATGGAAACTCGCATCGCGAATGGTCCTGTGTAGAAGACGCTGTCCGACGTTCGAGCGGCAATGACAAGCCACTCGACTGAGAGCGATTATTGGCGAAGTTCGCGGTACTCACAACCGGTCTGCGAGTTCAGCTGCGCAGGCAGCGGGAACGATGGCCTGTCATAGTTCGCCAGCCCCTGAGAACCAGGGAAGCAACGATATCCGACCATCATTGAAATCCGCCGACGGTAGGAGAACGTGTTGCTTCCCGGTTTCTTACGCCTTCCATCGTCATGAATCAGGTGTTTCTGGCGAGGCTACACGACGTACCGGCAAGCGGCAGACGCAGTCCGCTGGCCCGAGGAATCCAACGAACACGATGAATTGTCGTGTTGCTGGCTACTGCCTGGAGGATTGGATGTGCATCTCTCACGAGTGGAACAAGTGGGTAATCTGCGAAAACTTTTCCGATTTCGAAAACTTTATGGATTACGTTGAAGATTCGGGCACCTTTCTGCCGATCTGACGAAAGATGGCTCCACGCGCATCTCGACGGTGCCGGTCAGATAGTAATGCTTGGAATGGCAAGATGATCCACGGAATCTACCTTTCGTCACATGGCGCTAACGTCCAGTCCATCCGGCAGGACGTGATTGCGAATAATCTGGCAAACGCTTCAACCACAGGGTTTAAGCGGGACGTGGCTACGTTTCAGATGTTCAAGCCGGAAGAATTGAGACGCGACATTCCGGTACACATGGATGGCGAACGGCAACGGGAACCAGGTGCGCTGGCGGTCGATCAGATTTCGACCGACTTCCGGAACGGAGCCCTGCAGCGGACTGACCGACAATATGACATCGGTCTGTCAGGCGATGGTTTCCTGCGAGTCTCCGACGGGCAGAAACAGTATCTGACTCGCAATGGTCAGCTGCATAGAAACATCGACGGTGAACTGGCCACCGAGAATCAGGGGCTAAGAGTTCTCAACACCGCTGGAACACCGATTCAGATTCCGGCAACAGCAGCGGGCATCTCGATCGCCAGCGACGGTCGGGTTGCGGCAATTATGGCCGACAATCAGCAGATCCCACTGGGGCAGATTGATCTTGTCTCGGCCCCCTCAGATCAACTGAGAAAAACGGGCGACAGCCTGTATGAAACACAGGCAAAGACGCCTCCCGCATTCGACGCGGTGCAGGTAAGGCAAGGTTTTGTGGAAGCGTCGGGAGTCAGTCCGATTCAGGAAATGACGGCCATGATCGAAACATCACGAGCATTCGAAGCCAACATCAACATGATCCGGATTCAGGACGAATCGCTCGGCAGGTTGCTGCAATCAGTAGGTGGTTAGACATCGCTTGCTGATCGGTATCTGCCGGTCATTCACAAGGCGAGCAAACACGTCGACGTGATCAACACATGGAGGCAGGACAATGAGTCTGCGAGCAATCCATTCAGCGGCCTCGGGCATGGAAGCCCACCAGTTCAGCCTGGATGTCGTCGCGAACAATCTGGCAAACGCCAGCACGACTTCGTTCAAGAGGTCTCGAACGAACTTCGAAGATATGTTCTATCAGAACCTGAAACTACCAGGCACGACGTCTGTCGCGGGTAATACGGGTGTCGGCACGTCAGTCGGCCTGGGAACTCGAGTGGCCAGCACGTCGCTCGATTTCAAGCAGGGGTCACTGAGAGATACCAACGGCGACTTTGACATGGCGATCGTTGGGCAGGGATTCTTTCAAGTCGATGACAATGGAACACCGGCCTACATTCGCGCTGGCAATTTCACGAGAAACGCGGAGGGGCAGATCGTCGTTGGCTCTGCGGACAGCGGTCGTATTCTGCAGCCAGCGATAACGGTTCCACCTGATGCGACCGATGTCTCAATCTCGGGTGACGGTCGAGTCAATGTGTCGTCAGCTGGGCAGATTCAGGAAATCGGACAGATTCAGCTCTATCGCTTTGTGAATCCACAGGGACTGTTGCAGCGCGGTGAGAACCTGTTTGTTGAAACACCCGCATCGGGAGCGGCCGTGAATGACGTACCTGGGTCAAACGGCCTGGGCTCGATCCGTCATCGAGTTCTGGAGGCATCCAATGTTGAGCCGGTGCGGGAACTTGTCGACCTGATCAAGACTCAGCGGAATTTCGAACTCAACAGTCAGACAATCAAAGCGGCCGACCAGATGCTGCAGCTGATCTCGAACCTGCGGCAGTTCTGATCGGCGTTCTAGTCACAACCACCCGGGCTGCGTCACATTTCGTTCGAGACGGTCTCACGGAGGAGACACATGACACTTCGGTCGACGATTCTCACCTGCGTAGTGGCGGCTGGATTCTCATCCATTGCGCCGGCAGTCAATGGAGCCATCGTCCGCCTGCGCAGTTCGGCAACGGTCGACACGAACCTGATCCACCTTAGAGATATCGCCGACATTTTTGCTGACGACGATCAAGTTGCCGCGACACTGCAGGAAATCACACTCGTACCATCGCCAATTCCAGGCAACACGACACGGTTGCAGCTGGATCGGATTCGCGAGCGACTGCTGAACCACAATGTGGCACTGGGCGAGCTTGAGTTTCAGGGCAGCAGCGTCGTTACCGTGAAACGACGAGGGCAGTTCTCGCCGTCCGTCAGTCCGGCATCCCGTACGAGTCTGCCGACAGCGACGGGCCTGGCATCCAAGTCACGTTCTTTGTCGCAGACCACTCTGGCGGGAATGAATCCAGTGAATGGTCGCACTGTGTCTAATCTTCGACACATTCCGATCGCTGACATGCGACTTGCAGAAGCCGTCATTCACGATCTCGTGCGGGACTATCTGGCGACGTGGGCTCCCGATTGGGGCGACCCGATCATTCGCCCGCTGCTGCCTGTGTCGTCAGTTCCAGCGATCCTGTCTGCCCGAAACGGCAACCTGAAGATTGTGTCCGGGAAAATGCTTGGCGACGACGTGTTCGCGCTGGCTGTCGACATTCCCTCGTCTACTGCGGCGATCACTCCGGTCGATTCGGGTGACGACCGCAAAGCGGAAACAACAACGCAAACTGTCGAGGTGAGAGTACGAGTGACTCGACGTCCGAAAGTCCTGGCGGCTAGTCGAGTCATTCCGCAAGGAAAGGTCATCCAGGAACTCGACCTGGAATGGATACAGGTCGACGATCTGAGAAACGGTACGGACGATCCGCGAACCGTGGTTGGCATGGAAGCGCGCAGCCTGATCCGTCCCGGCGATTTTGTTCGAGCGGCCTCAGTCAAACCGCCCACGCTGATTCAGCGTGATGAACTTGTCAAAGTGGCCGCAACATTTGGCAGCATTCGAGTGACCAGAAACTTCAAGGCTCGTCGCTCCGGAATTCTGAATGACATCATCGATCTGGTGCCTGTCGATGGAAGCGACAGAAAGCCGATCCCCGCCCGCGTAGTCGGTCTCGGGCAGGCTGAACTGATCGATAATCAGCCAGCATCCAGCACCAGGGAGGCTGGAGTTCGACTGACCGTTGACGCCGGTGGACCGGACCGGAGCTGAACATGTCTGCCATCTATGCTTAGCGAAATACTGGATGGCCGAAAACTATCCTCTGACTGAGAGTCTCACAAAAACTCGGAACAGGAATTCCAGGAGCCAACGATGCCGTGTTGCCGAAACCTTTTGACCAGGCCGCTGGCGATCTTTGGCGTCATGGCCGGACTGAGTGTTGTGTCATTTTTGTGCGTGGGTTCGGCTGAGGCGCAGTCTCGAATTTCGGCAGCGCAGCGCAACCGCGAAGCGGCTTCGACGGTCACACTTCGCAGTCGTGCCGACGTTCAGGCCCAGTCTCCTGCCGAGCCAGGCATGACGCAGAATTCGTCCACCCGTTACGCGGCATCGAGTGCATGGCCGGGACCGCAGTCGCCCGCACAACGGCCCCAATTCGCGACCAGCAATGGGTTAACGTCGAGCAGTGGCCAGATTCAGCAGACCTCAGCCAATGATCGTTTAGAGCTGCTTCCAACCGGGCCATTCATTGTCGGTTCGCATCGTAAACGGATTCGGGATTACTCATGGATCTACATCGACCCACCGCAACCGCAGGAAATTAAACTGCACGACATCGTCACGATCATCGTGGACGAGAAGTCGGAAGTGATTATGAATTCAAAGTTTAATCGGCAGCGGACTTCCAAGCTGAAAGCGGAACTCAGGGAGTTCGTTCGTATCGGGGAAACTGGGAATCTTGTTCCCGCCGCTCTCAACGGTCCAACGGTCGACTCGCAGCTTCAGGGAACGCTTAACTCAACTGGCCAGTTGACTGATCAGGAAGGCATCAAGTATCGAATTGCGGCAACGGTTGTCGACGTACTGCCGAATGGTGTTCTGCAGCTCGAAGCACGCAAGGTGATACAAACTCAGGACGACGTCTCTGAATACAGGCTGACCGGCGAACTTCGTGCCGCGGATATCAGTCCCGACAATACTGCCAGTAGCGAAAATGTCGCCAGTCTCAACATCGTCAAGCAACAAAACGGGCGAGTTTACGACGCTACGAAACGTAACTGGGGGTACCGACTCTACGATTGGTTGTCGCCCTTCTAAGCACGCTCGCCCGACGACGTGCGGAGCCTCAGGACTCGCCTCGACACTGGTTCAATATTCCACGACAAACCGTCGCCTGCAGGAACGTCGACATGCCCTATCACATTCTTCACAATCATTTTGCGACTCGCTGTGCAGGCTTCGTGCTGGTGCTCTCAGCCCTTCTGTTGACATCGAGTCGTGCTGAAGCCGTCACGCGAGTCGGAAACATCTGCACCATCGACGGGCAGATGCCGCTGACCGTTCGAGGCCTGGGATTCGTGGTAGGACTCAACGGCACCGGTGACCCGGACCAGACGGCTCCCACGTTGAGGGCGTTCGCATCCTTCCTCAAATTGTCGAACAACCCGGTACTAAGCCCGGCAGAGCTGAAGAATCTTGGAGGCGTCGCGGCGGTCGAAGTTACCGCCACAATTCCTCGAACAGGTATCAGTCGAGGTCAAAGGCTGGATTGCCAGATCAGCGCGTTGTTTGGAGCAAAGAGCCTGGAGGGCGGTCGATTGATCAGCGCGCCACTCGAACTGGCAAGCATCGCCGATGATACTGTCGTCGGCCTCGCCGCTGGAGCACTTGTCATCGAGGATCTGATTAACCCCACAACCGCTCGCATCCCGTTTGGGCTGGTGATGGAGCAAACTGTTGATATGAACATTCTTCGACGGCCCAACCAGATTCGCCTGGTGTTGAACCAGCAGTACGCAGGATTCGACATGTCTCGCGAAATTGAACGAGTGTAACTGCCGGTCCGGGGCTACGCGGGTAGGGGGTGGTAGTTGTTAATCAGTGACTGATGCGGG
>JAQBWV010000156.1 GCA_027624335.1 Planctomycetota bacterium | reverse complement strand
GATTGTACAAGTGGCGGCGACCTCGAAGACGCATTCACCCTGCCAAACCGAAAGTCGGCATTCGCGCTTCGCATCCCAACGAAATCTGGCATGTCGATACGACGCTGATTCGGCTGCTCGATGGAAGTCGTGGATATCTGCATGCTGTCATCGACAATTTCTCACGGCGGATACTCGCCTGGAAGGTATCGGCGACGTTCGACCCGAGCGCCACGGCCGAACTCCTTCTCGGCGCCTCGAATTACTTGGCCGGCAAGAAGCCAACCTTGCTCGCCGACGGCGGAGTCGAGAACTTCAACAGCGCCGTCGACGAATTGGTCGAATCCAGACTCCTTCGACGGCTTCTCGCCATGACCGATATCACGTTCTCCAACTCGCTCATTGAATCTTGGTGGCGAACGCTCAAACACCAGTGGCTGTACTTGAACACGCTTGACACGTTCAGCACGCTTGAGAAACTGATCGCGTTTTACGTCGATGAGCACAACACACGCCTCCCTCATTCGGCATTCCGTGGTCAGACACCGGATGAGATGTATTTCGGCACTGGAAGCCACATTCCTCATGCACTTGAGACCGGCAGGAAAGACCCACGCCAATCCCGAATGGAGGTGAACCGCAAGACATCGTGCCTGACATGCGCGCCGCTGACGTCGATCTCCAGCTGAGCTGAGCCTGCCGATTTCAAAGAAGCCAAAGCACAATGCCCTGGTTCGGAGGAAAGCGGCAAGGCTACGAAAAACCTGCGTCCGAACCGATGAAAGAGACCGCAAACACGCGCCAGGCACGCGGAACCACCTCATCCGCAAATTCCTGGTCCCGCCGACGCAGACGTCAAGTGGCGAGAACTCGCGCAGAAAAGTCCAGAATGTCGTGACGCGCAGCACGGCGAGTTCTCGCGCAAAAAGTCCAGAATGTCGTGACGCGCAGCACGCCAAAATGTTCTGAAGGATGTCAGGATTCATCAAGCTGAACCGTTTATCTCTTGTTCGACATGCTGTCCTGCGAGCGGAACCCCGCCAAACCGAGAGGCCATTTATGTCACTGCTTCGCTGTAAAAAGTCGTGCAATCGTGGGTTTACGCTGATCGAGTTGCTGGTGACGATTGCGATCATTGCTGTCTTGATCGCCTTGCTGTTGCCAGCGGTCCAGCAGGCGCGTGAAGCAGCCAGGCGCTCGCAGTGCAAGAACAACATGAAGCAAATTGGTCTCGCCCTTCACAACTACCACGATGCAAACAGATGTTTTCCGCCGTTCTTTATCAGTCGGACAGGAAATGCATCCCGAATTGCCGACGCCGACAAGGGCGCCAACTGGTTGGTCTTCCTGCTGCCATATGTCGATCAGGGGCCGCTCTACGATCAGTGGGATTTCAACATTCCAGCCAACCAAAATCCAGGTCGCTCCGCGGAATTGACCGTCTATAAATGCCCCACGGATCCCCAGAGCGATGGGGCCCACTGCAGTTACGCAGGAGGCGGTTGGGCTCGTGGAAATTACGGCATGAATGTTTCACCGTGCACCCATGGAGTTGGTCAAAACGTCGGAAGTGATGGAGGCATTGGAGGAGCCAACACGGTTGTCCGAATCCGCGACATCACGGACGGAACGACGAATACCATCGCGGTTGATGAATTACGTGGCGGCCTCAATGACCGGGATCTCCGGGGCAGTTGGGCCATGCCGGGGCTTGGGGCGGGAACAGCTGCAATGTTCAACGATGGCAGCGCACCGAATAGTAGGGAGCCACAATCTGATGACATGGAGAACTGTGCCATCGCTGGACTTCTTGGCGTGCCTCCCATGGGCTGCTTCGACAGCACATCGACATCACAAATGACGGCTCGCAGTCTCCACACAGGTGGTATGCATGCATTGCTAGCCGACGGGTCAGTGCGGTTCATTAGTGAGAACATTGACTTTTCACGAACAAACAATGGCTGTGGCCCCGCGAATCAGCGTGGCGTCTGGCAGAAGATCCACACACGCGGAGGCGGGGAGGTTGTCGGTGAATTTTGAACGACGTTTTTATGTTCTTACCATGGTCACATTTGTCGCCAGTTCTGGATGTGGAGGGGGCCTGCCTGACAGTTCCGAAGTTCGCAGCCAGATGGTTCCTGAGCAGCTTGCGGTGAGCGAACCGGTTGTGAACAGCGTCGGTATGACTTTCGTACCGATTCCCGCTGGTGAATTTCAGATGGGAACCTCAGTAAAATCCAAGGGAAACAAGAAGCCGCAACTGCCACCAGGTGCCGAAGGAGAGCAACCGCAACATAAGGTCCAAATCACGGAGTCGTTCTTGATCAGCGTCTGCGAGGTGACTCAAGGCCAGTACCGGCAGGTCATGGACGAGACGCCCTGGAAAGGACAACCGCTGACCAAAGAAGGCGATCACGTTGCCGCATCTTATATCTCATGGGATCAGGCGGCTGAATTCTGTCGAAAACTGAGCGAACTCGAGAACGCCAAATACCGACTGCCCACGGAGGCGGAATGGGAATACGCCTGCCGAGCGGCAACCACGACGCGCTATAGTTTTGGTGACAATGGTAAGCAACTGAGCGACTATGCCTGGTTTGATCAGAACGCGTACAAGGCCAAGGAGCAATACGCGCATACCGTGGGGCAGAAACTTCCCAATGCCTGGTCCCTGTATGACATGCACGGCAATGTCTGGGAATGGTGCTCCGACTTTCATGGCTCTTACAGGGAGCATCTGAAACGATCCAAAGGCGACGCGCTGGTCGACCCCACCGGGCCAGACAAAGGCCGGCAGCGTGTCTGGCGTGGTGGAGGATTTGCAGAAAATGCCGTCAACCTGAGATCGGCCACCCGCAACAGTTTTGGCCGAGTCGACTATCGTGCCGAGTTCATGACCGGCTTTCGTGTGTTGCGAGTGATGGAGAAGCCCTGACTCCAATCGTTCGCGATTTCTCGCGAGCGCAAACCGATTGACTGAATGGTCCAAACACAGATGCCGATGAGCGAATCTCAAATCTTGCAGACCCTCATGAACTGGCGCAGCCGAGTTTCGGCTGCGGTCTGGATCGTGGTGCGCGATGCTCATGCGGCAGAGGACATCTTTCAGAATGTGGCGCTGAAGGCCCTCACGAAGGATGTCACCTTCGACAACGACGCGTCGCTCTTATCGTGGGCATTCATCACGGCACGGCGGGAGGGATTGGATTGGCTGCATCGGCATCGCCGCGAGGTCGTCTCACTGCGTGCCGAACTGCTGGAGATCCTGGAACGCGACTGGCAATCACCCAGTCACACGTCCGATGAGTCTCGACTTGGCGCGCTGGAAACGTGCCTGGAAGCCACCCCGGAAGATTCGAGACGATTGCTCAAGCTGCGTTACTTCGATGGGCTGGCATGCCAGGAAGTGGCGACGAAACTGGGGATCAATCTCGACACCATCTACAAGCGACTGTCGCGCCTGCACGAGAGCTTGAGGCAGTGTATTGAAGGCAAGCTGGCGACCGCCAAGCCGCCGGGAGTTGCTGCTCAATGAACGTCAATGATTCAC
Source organism: Planctomycetota bacterium (assembly GCA_027624335.1). Classification (GTDB taxonomy): domain Bacteria; phylum Planctomycetota; class Planctomycetia; order Planctomycetales; family Planctomycetaceae; genus JABMPE01. The sequence goes on along the minus strand of JAQBWV010000156.1, from coordinate 11,739 downwards.
AACGACAACTGCTCTTGAAATATCTGGATGGCCATCTTCAGCCCGAGGAAGAGAAGCCTCTTCATGAACTATTGGAATCCAACGTAGCGGCTCGCGACTTTTTGCGAGAGATCGCCGAACAGGCCGTGATGGTTGCCGATATCGAGCGAATGGCTGCAGGAAGTTGTGAGGTTGTGGCCGGGGATCATTTCATCACTGTCGACGCACGACCGGTGCGGAACACATGGTTGCGAAGGCAATTGGCTTTGTCGGCGATCGTGATCGTCGCGCTGGTGAGCGGTTTGATCTACCAGCATGTCAGTGCCGATCGTCAGGTCGCTATGCCCTCAGTGATCTATCCACCGCCGGTGTCTGATCCTCCCGTGGCCAGGATTACCGGGCTGAGCGGCCCATTGATTTGGCGAGGCGACGGTGGGCACGTCGTCAGTGAGTTGAGCATCGGGACCGAGCTGGCTGGCGGAACGATCGAGGGGATGGCACCGGATTCGCTATTCGAGTTGGCGTTTCACGACGGTTCGTCAGTGATGATCGCCGGAGTGTCGATGTTGACTTTTTCCGATTTGGGCCAGAAGGAATTGCGACTGAACGGTGGAAATCTTTCCGCCAGCGTCGCGCCTCAGCCAGAAGGTAAGCCGATGCTGATTCATACGCGATCAGCGGCGATCAGGGTTTTGGGGACACGGTTCGAGATCGACGCGGAATTGGATTCCACGGCGCTGCATGTCAGTGAAGGGACCGTCGAAGTTCGGCGACTCAGTGACGGGAGGACGGTAGACGTCCCCGCCAAACATCGCGTCGTGGCGACGGTCGATGGTGGGATGCAGCTCGAACCAACTCTCGATGCGGTGCATGACTGGAAGAGCCAGTTGCAGTTCGGGCCAGAAAATACCTATGGGAAATGGACGCCAGCATCGAGCGAGAGTCCCGCAACGTTAAAGGCGATCCCGTTTGTGCCGAAGGAGAATACCTCGGTCACACTTCACATGTTGGGCCTTGCAGTCAAACGGGCCGACAACGCTCCGATTGTTGTGCTGCCGGGGTCGAGATTTGTCGTGCGTGGTCGTCTCACAACCGCCACCGATGTCTATTTTGGCATCTGGGTCGTTCGCCCGAATGGCGAGTTCGCTGGGAAGTTTCGCTGCCGCAGGTTGGCGACAAATTTTAGAGACGAGAGCCAATTCGAGGCGGTGTTTCCTCTCGACGAGTTTGGGCTCGACCCCTGCGTGTGGGACCGCAAGGACGAGTTGGCCAGCAAGCCGGACGGCCTCGTAGTTACCGGTGCCTGGAGCTTTACCCATGCGGGCGGTCCCACGGGGTTGGAAATCACCGAAGTAGAACTCATTTCTCCTGATCCAGTTCTCGGATCAACAAAGGTCGGAAGCCAATGAAGGATGTTTGCATGACGATATATGCTCCGGTGCGTCGACGTCGCGTCTTGATCATCTCTGCGCTGTCGATTCTCGTAGCCTTTGTTTCGGTTTCGCCGCTGTCGGCCTCGGCCGGTGAGCGACCGAACGTGATTCTCATGCTGGCCGATGATCTCGGTTCGGGTGACCTCGGCTGCTACGGTGGGCCGGTAAAGACCCCCAATCTGGATCAGCTTGCCAGTCGTGGCGTGAAGCTGACGGACTTTCATTCGGGAGCGGCCGTCTGTTCGCCGTCGCGGGCGACGTTGATGACCGGTCGTCAGCATCTGCGGACTGGGATCTACACGGTGCTCCAGGACCATATGCACAAGGGGCACTTGCTGACGCGCGAAGTCACGATCGCGGAAGTCTTGAAGCAGGCTGGTTATCAGACCGGGCATTTCGGCAAGTGGCACATGGGCATGTCCTCGCGGAACCACACCAAGCCGTCGCCTGCCGAGCACGGGTTCGACTATTGGTTCGGTCTGTCCAACGGAGCGGACCCCAGTCACAAGGATCCGGTCAACTTCCTGCGGAACGGTAAACCGGTTGGTCCGCTGAAGGGTTATTCGTGCCAGATCCTGATCGACGACACCATTCGTTGGATCGAAGAACAGCCGGATGGCAGACGGCCCTTCTTCTTGAATATCTGGTTCAACGAACCGCACTCGGTCATCGCCGCGCCGGACGACATCGTTTCCCAGTACGGCGACCTCAAGGATCAGGCAGCCATCTATTCAGGAACGATCGACAATGCGGACCGCGCGATCGGTCGGCTGATGAAGAAGCTGGAAAGCATCGGGCAGCTCGACAACACGATCATCATTTTCTCATCCGACCACGGGAGTTATCGGCAGGATCGAAACCTTGGTCTGCGAGGCGACAAAGGCTCTCTCTTTGAAGGAGGCCTGCGATCGCCGGGCATCATCTTCTGGCCGAAAGGGATCGTCGGCGGACGCAATGAAGCCGAACCATGCGGCGCGGCTGACCTGCTGCCGACGATCTGCGGCCTCGCCGAAATCGACAAACCAAAAGGCGTTCATCTGGATGGTGCGGACCTGACTCCGGTGCTGAAACAGAGCGGTGAACTGAAACGCAAGCAGCCGTTGTTCTGGCATCTGCCGACATCATGGCCAGCCGCGATGGTGCGAGACGGCCGGTACACCCTGTTGGGATATCGCGACTACGAGTTCCCGCAGGACCACACCACCATGAACGCGATCTTGAAGCGGATCAGCGAACTGGTTTCCATCGACGAGAAAGACGGGGCAGGCAATCTCCGCAACCGGGTTTTCAATGGCACGTTCGACAATGCGGAAGCCAATCAGCTCCGCAACTTGTATGTGCAGCTCAACACGTTTCAGGAGTCATCGATTCCGCTCATCAAGGCTGGCGGATTTCAGAAGTTCGAACTGTATGATCTGGCGGCCGATCCACAGCAGAAGCGGAACATCGCCGCTGAGCAGCCTGAGGTCACGGACCGCCTGAAGCAGCAATTGCTGACGATCAACCAGAGCGTTATGGCGGACGCTCCCGATTGGCTGACCGGTGAGGAAATCGAGGCAGAGAAGAAATCCCGAGCAGATCTGACAAAGTCGTTCGCGCGCTCTGCGGAGAAGCAATCGGATTCAGCGAAGCAATACCCGGAAAGCTTCTGGCAAAAGATCGAAGCCACCGTGTTGCCGAAGGGCTATCAAGGGGCCACGCATCAGGAGTTTGTGGACGCTCAGATGGCAAAAATGGAGGGACTGCGGCGAGCTCGTGTCGGGCAGTTATGGAAGGAACGCGAAAAGTCCGGCCTGCAGATGACCAACCGCGGCGCGTCCTTTGTGAAGATCATGATGTTCGTGGCCGGGGGCGAGAAACTCGACGGCAAGCCGGCCGGACAGGAGCCGGAGAACCCGAAGCCAGACAAAGCATGGTTCCGACAAGGTGCGACCGAGAAACATCCGATCGTGAAGGCGATCGATGCGACTAAGAATCTCCGACAAGCGGGTCACCCCACGCTGCTCAGTCCTCACGCGGACGCGCTCGCTCTGCACGACGGACGGCTGTTCGTCGTCAACACACCCGCCGCCACGCTGGATGTCATCGATACCCACACGAAACGCGTTGTCGCCCGAGTGCCGGTGGGGGTTGATCCCGTATGTGTCACGGTCCGCCCGGACGGTCGTGAAGTGTGGGTGTCCAATCACATCTCAGACACGGTGAGCGTGATCGACAATGACCCGCGAAGCCCCACGTATCTGCTGGTCGTCGCCACGATTCAGGACATCGATCTGCGGAAGAAGTCGACTCGCTTCGACGAACCGTCGGGCATTGCCTTCTCGGACAACACCAAGGCGTACGTGGCGCTCTCATCGACCAACCGGATCGCTGTCATTGATGTGAACTCGCGGCACGTCGTGAAGCACATCCCGATTCCATCGCAGGAGCCAAGATCATTGCGAGTCCGCAACGGCCGCCTGTACGTCGTTCCGTTTGAGTCCCACAACCAGACGCAACTCTCCGGCGGCAAGCCGAAAGAGATCGACGGTCATTTAGTGACCTTCGACGCCGAGAAGCTCGCCGCCGCGTTCGATTCCGCAGGCTTCACAGTGGACATCATCAGGCATCCTGAGACACCCGACCGCGACCTCTATGTGATCGACACCAAGACCGATGAAATCACCAAGACGTTCAGCTCGCTGGGTACATTGCAATACGGCTTCGATGTGGATGACCATGGTACGGTTTTGATTGCTCACACCGAGGCCCGCAACCACGTCAACGGACGAGCCGGCACCAAGAAGCACGGTCTGAAGGAGTTGGAGAATCGCCCGTACCTGAACCGCGTCGCGAAAGTCCCCTCCTCGGGAGAGGCCGAGTTCTTTGAACTCAACCCGCCGCTGCCTGACCAGCCGAATCGAGACACGGCCATTGCCACTCCCTCAGCGATTCACGTCGAAGACGGCATTGCTTACCTGACAGCAGCCGGTTCCGATCATCTCGTCACGCTGAACGCGGACACCGGCGAAATCCTGGCACGGGCCCGAGTGGGAGCTGTCCCGCGCGGGGTGGTCGTACAAAGCCATGGCGATCAACGAACCGCATGGGTGTTCAATGCCGTCGATAACTCGGTCACGGAGGTCGATGTCACTTCGCCGAAAGCCCCTGCAATCCGCGCGACCATCTTGCTCGACGATCCGACTCCCGCTCGAGACAAAGCCGGACTTGCTGCTTTCCATACCGCTCGCGCCTCTTCGAGCGGAACGTTCTCCTGTGCCAGTTGCCATCCCGACGGCCATACCGATCAGCTGCTCTGGGTGCTCGACACACCGCACATTGTCGGAGCCGATCAGATCGAGCCGCGTCTGTCGCAGCAGTTGCGCGGGTTGCGTGACACGGCACCGTATCACTGGGATGGCATTCCCGGCGACCCCTATGGCGGCCCCAATGCATCCACGCGAGAGCAACTGCCACCTAACTGCGACATCAACAAGCCAGAAAGTGCGGTCCGGCACGTGATCGACGGCGGTATGGCCAGCACCATGCTGCAACACGGCAGTGACGCGGTGAACGACGAAGGCAAGAAGGGTTACCTGACTGCCGCCCAGCGCGACGCGATGGCTGAGTTCCTGCTGAATCTGAATCACAAGCCGCCGCGAGCACGAGCCTACACGGACGAACTGTCCGACAATGCGCTGACCGGCATCGAGCGATTCCACATCACGGGGAACCGAGACAAACAAAATGCCAACACGATGGTGTGCGGGAGTTGCCACACGATGCCGTATCTCGCTACCGATCAGGCCTCAATGAACGTACCCAGTTTTCGCGGGGCGCTCGATCGCTACACCATGCAGGCCCAGGCACGTCAGAACATCATCAGTTTGCCGGGATACAAGGAAGTCGCCGAGCAGGGCTGGCCCGCCGAAGAGAGCTGGCAACGGATGCTTCACGGTGGTGAGCCGAATCGACTCATGCCTGTCATTGACATGTTCAAGGAAGCGGGCACCGGTTTCTCTGGAGCATTCGGACGACAGGTCACTTTGGACAAGCGGACGACGCAAGATCCCGTCACGTTGGATTTGCTGGCTGCACTCGAAACGGCGGCAATGCAAGGAACGATTGTATTGCAGGTGACAGGGAAAATACTGAAGCCCGGAATGAATGGTGAACTGATTTCCTTGACCTTCGATTCGCAGACTGACCGATTTGTCACGAGTCAACCCGATAACGCACGCTACTCGCGTTCGGAACTCATGACGATAGCGATGCGTGGCGAATTTGTTGGTACTTTCACCGGGCACCATCCCAGCAACGTCGTCTCCGCCCCACCTGCCATCTGGACGGCAGGTGCCCTGCACAAGCAACGTGGATCGCAGCTCTTTCCGCGTGTGAACAAAGACCGTACGTCGATGACCATAAGCGGTCGTCACATTCGGGACGGCGCTTCGCTGTTCGTCAACGGCCGACGGGCAAACGGCTCGATGAAGGCTGCGGGCCCCGACCTCGTCACGGTCACCTTGGACACGATGCCGAGTCGCGGAATGAACCTGCTGCAAGTGCAGAACCCGGACAGCTACCTCAGCAACGACTTCATCTTTTTCGTCGAAACGGAAGACGAGGCGGTGGCACGCTACACAGGCGAGCCTGGCTATCTGCTCAAGGCGATCCTGAATTCCGCCATCATTAACGACAACTCGGAAGAAGCCCGCATCGCGCTTCAGGCTGGAGCCGCATTGGACGAGCCGCACAAGCACTTCGAGATGGAGCGCCCGCCGCTGATCCTCGCCGCGCTCTATGGCCGAGAATCGCTGGTTGAAGAACTCCTGCGCCGCAGAGCGAGCCCCAACATCCAGGACAGGAACGGGACGACCGCCCTGCACGAGGCGGCCCGGCTGGCTCGTCCGAATATCTGCAGACTGCTGCTCGCCGCAGGAGCCAAACCCGACATCGCCAACAAATGGAAGGAACGCCCGGCGGACCTCACCAATCGTTTTGTCACCCAAGGGAACTTCGAAAAGCACTTCCTGCCTTGGAACGTCAACCTGACGTTGGATCACGAGCAATACATGCGCGATCGGCCAGAGACTCAGAAGTTGCTCGCACAGGCCGTCGCGTCGAGCGAGGTGGCTCGATCGGCGGACTTGTGGACTGGCTGGCTGGGACCGAATCGCAACGGCTGGGTGGCGGATCTTGAACCGCCAGCTGAGTGGCCGCAGTCGTTGAGCAAAGTTTGGTCGGTCGAAGTGGGAACCGGATACGGATCGCCGCTGGTGGTTGAGGACCGGATCTATCAACACGCGCGGCAGGGTGAAGAGGAAGTCATCTGGTGCGTGGAACGGGCCACCGGAAAGTTGCGGTGGCAGAAGAGTTTCCCCGTTCCGTTCAAGGCAGCCGCCGGTGGCGATTATCACGGCAACGGACCGAAGTCGTGTCCGGTCTACGCCGCCGGTCGCCTCTTCGTCATGAGTCTCAACGGGACGCTTACCGCGTGGGATGCGTCATCCGGCGATAAGCTCTGGCAACGCAACTACGACGCAGAGTTCGGCAAGAGCCATCCCAACTGGGGCGCATCGACTTCGCCCATTGTCGATGGCGAACAAGTCATCGTTCACTTTGGCACCGACGAAGTCGGGGCACTGGTGGCGCTCAAGGTCGCAACGGGAGAGGAAGTCTGGAGGCACGGCAAAGACGGTCCCTCGTACTCTTCGCCGCTGGTCGCAGAATTTGACCGGGTGCGACAGGTCGTCGAATGGAATCACCGGGCTCTCGTCGGTGTTGACCGGCAAACCGGCGAGTTTCTGTGGGAGTTCCCGCTTCCGCACGTGGGAGGCGATCAGAACATGCCGACTCCCGCCATTCACCAAGGTCGTGTGTTGCTCGGGGCAGAGAATCGCGGCATCTTCAGTCTTCGCCCGGAACGGAAGGACGGGAAATGGTCCGTCACTGAAGAGTGGCATCAGAAGAAAGTGGCCCTCGATATGAGTTCCGCCGTCATCAACGGCGACTATCTCTACGGCTTCTCACATTACGACAGTGGCCGTTTGTTTTGCCTTGATCCGAAAACCGGCGACATCCTGTGGACTGGGCCGCCTCGCACGGGCCAGAACGTCATGTTCCTGTCAGCACCCGGACACATCGCCGCACTGATCAACAACGGAGAACTGAGAATCCTGAGCGCGACGCCGACGGAATACCGGCAGCTCGCTTCGTACCGAGTCGCCGAAGACCGAACGTGGGCACCACCCGTGCTGCTGAAAGACGGCGTGCTCGTGAAAGACCACCAGCACTTGACCATGTGGCAGGCTCGCCCTGCGGAGACTACTCGATGAACCTCCTGTGGTCGAACGGTTGAACCTGGGACCGTCGAAGCGAATTGCAAACAATGGAACTCGCTGATCTCAGCGGAAATGAGGAACCGAATCGATGATACGTTTCACAATTTTTGCCCTGACAATTCTGAGCGTTGCCATTTTTTGTGCGATCGCCATTCCCGGTGGAGCGAATTCCGGAGCCTCGGCAGCTCCCGCGTCCAGTGGGAATCATGGCGACACTCCCCGCAGGCCGTTGCCGGTCGGACACCCGACGTTTGTCAGTCCACACACCTCGCCGATTGCGATCAGCGGCGGGCAGGTCTTCGTCGTGAACACACCGGCCAGTACGGTGGATGTGATTGACACGAAGACGCGCAAGATCACGGCGCGAGTCAATGTCGGCATTGATCCAGTGGGAATCGCGGTGCGGCCGGACGGCAAGGAAGTCTGGGTCTCGAATCATGTTTCAGATTCGGTCAGTGTGATCGACAACGACTCCAAGAGTCCGACGTACCTGCACGTCGTCGCCACGATTCAGGAGTTCGATCCGAAAACGAAAGCGACTCGCTTTGACGAACCGGTGGGGATTGCCTTCGCCAGCAACGAGAAAGCGTACGTTGCGTTGTCTTCTGAAAACCAAATCGCTGTCGTCAACGTGGCCACTCGGAAGATCGACAAGCGGTTGACGATCAACGCTCAAGACCCGCGAGCGATCACCGTCCGCAACGGGCGACTGTACGTCATCCCGTTCGAGTCGAACAACAAGACGCAGCTATCTGGCGGCGCGAAAGACAAGATTGATGGTGACTTGGTGACGTTCGACGCCTGGGATCATTCGATCGCCAATAACAACGTGCTGTCGTTGGGGCACGTTGTAGACATCATCAAGCATCCCAAGGTGCCGGATCGGGATTTGTTCGTGTTTGACACCGCGACCGACGAACTCGTTTCGGTCGTCGATACGTTGGGAACGCTGCTGTATGGGCTGACGGTCGATTCGAAAGGTCGCGTCTTCATCGCTCAGACAGACGCTCGCAATGACGTCAACGGCCGCGCCGGGACGAAGAAACACACGCTTACCGAATTGCAGAATCGCGCGTTTTTGAATCGCATCACACGCGTTGACGTAGGTTGGGACCCCGTCCCGACCAAAACGCCGGGTCGTGACGGAGCCCCAGCCTACAAGACGGAGTTCATCGAACTTGAGCCGCTGCCGCCGCAACAACCGGCGAAGGGGCAGGCGTTGGCGACGCCGTTTGCGATTCAAGTCACCGATGATGATTCGACGCTGGTCGTTTCCGCGGCGGGATCGGACAAGCTGTTCACCGTCGATGCGGCCAGCGGCGCGGTGCTCGGACGTGTCGCGGTCGGAGTCGTGCCACGCGGGATCGCTCTGGAAAACGCCGAGAGCGGCAAGGCATCGCTGGCCTGGGTGCTCAATGCCGTCGCCGATAGCGTTTCGGTGGTCGATGTCTCCGATCCGGCCAGTCCGCGAGTGGTCGGTTTCGTGCCGCTGGCAGATCCGACGCCGCGACGTATCAAGCTTGGTCGCACCTGGTTCAATGACGCCGACGCCTCGACGACCGGCACGTTCTCCTGTGAGAGCTGTCATCCTGACGGGCATACGGACCAACTGCTGTGGGTCATCAAGACGCCGATCGTCACCGGCGGCAATCAGATCATGCCTCGCTCAACGATGCCGATTCGCGGCCTGCGCGACACGGCTCCGTTTCACTGGGACGGCATCCCCGGCGATCCGTACGGCGGCAACAACAGCGCGAAAGTTCACGGCTCGGACGCCCCCAACAGCAGCATCGACGATCCGGCCAGCACCACGCGGCATGTGATCGACGGCGGACTCGCCTCGACGTTGCTTTTGGAGGGCGACACGACCGTCAACGACGAGGGAAAAGCCGGCGCGCTAACAGCGGCCGATCGCGACGACATGGCGCTGTTCCTGCTGAGCGTGCCGTACCCGCCGGCTCAACGTCGCGCCTACACCAACGTCGTTTCCAGTGAGGCCACCAAAGGCTTCAAGCTGTTTCACATCGACGGCGACCTGGATGGAAAACCTCGACCGAACGTCTGCGGAAGCTGTCATCGCATGCCGTTTTTGGTAAGCACCAACACGCCCGGCACCGGCATGGACGCGCCGACCTGGCGCGGCGCGTACGATCGTTTCCTGATCCTGCCGCAAGGACGCCTCAACATCATCGATTTCGATTTCTACGCCCGAGTCGCCGAAGTCGGTCAGCCCGAACGCAACATCTGGCAATTCTCGTGGGGCGGCCGCAAGCGATTTGACCCCGTGTGGGACATGGTCCTCGAAGGGAGTACCGGCTTCTCCGGATCATTCGCTCGCCAGGTGACGCTCAACAAAACAACGGTCAACGACGAACTGACGAACGACCTGCTGGCCGCGCTGGAACTCTCCGCGACCGAAGGCGCGATCGTGCTAGAAGCCGAAGGCGTGTTGCTGGGCGATACGAAATACAAGCACAATGCGCACGCGAGTGAGCCCCTCACGCTCCAATTCGACCCCACATTCACCGGCGGCGCCTACCTCAAAAAGACCGGCGATCGCATTGCAATCACCCGCCAGGAACTCGTCGCGCTTGCGTCGAACGGCCAATTCGTCGGCACATTCACCGGCCGTCATGGCGTCAAAGCCGATGCCGAACATCCTCAACCGGCGATTTGGACGTTGGGTCCGATCGAGCAGCAACGCGGCCGCCAGGACTTCCCGATCCTGCATAACAGCAACCATCGCATGACGATCAGCGGCCGTCACATCGACGAGGATGCGCATCTGATCGTCGATGGCCGCAGAGTCACCGGCCGTGTGCGAGTCGAATCTGGCGAGAAACTCGAAATCGAGTTGTCGTCATTGCCGCCAGTCGGGATGCACCTGTTACAGATCCAGAATCCCAATGGACTGTTCAGCAACGACTTCATTTTCCACGTCACCGAAAACGCCGAGGCGGCGGCGGAACTGAAGCGTCACACCGATCAAGAGCACGCTGATACCAGGGACGCGTTGTCCGGAGCGATTGCGCGAGACGATCTCGCGGAGACGAAGCGGCTTCTCGATCGCAACGCACGGATCAACGAGCGGCGACCGCAAGGAGGATCAACTCCGCTCAGCTCAGCCGCGCTGCATGGGCATCTCGAAATCGTAAAGCTCCTGATCCAGCGCGGAGCAAAAGTGGACGCCACCAATGAAGACGGCAACACGCCGCTGCACGTCGCGGCCTTCCTGTGCCGCACGGACGTTGTGCAATTGCTGCTGGAGAAAGGTGCTTCGGCCCTCACGAAAAACAAACGCGGAGAAACGCCGATCGATGTGGTTTCCTCGGAGTGGAATCAGGGGCTCGCCGACTTCTATTCGGGGATCGCGAAGGGTTCTGGTTTTGAGATTGATCTCGCGAGCATCGAACGCGAACGCCCGCAGATCGCCAAGTTGCTACGGGAACACGCCGCGAAGCCGAATTCCAACGAGGGCAAGTAGCGCACGGCTCAACCGAGCACATTTGATGAGATCCTCCCGCCTTGACTCTCCCGCCTCTCGGAACATTCAAACTCACTTCAACTTGGGATCGAACATGTCACGACAATTTTGCTGCTACTTGTGGTGCCTATTCGTGTTTGCCGCGAGCGATCTTCAAGCTCAGTCGGTGGACGAGGCACCGAATAACTGGCACCAGTGGCGCGGGCCGGAGGCGACGGGCGTTTCGAGAACCGCGAAGCCGCCGATCGAATGGGGCGAAGGGAAGAACATTCACTGGAAGGTCGCGATCGACGGAAAGGGCGGTTCGACGCCGATCATCTGGGGCAACAAGGTTTTTCTGCTGACCGCGATCAACACAAATAAGATCGATCCGTCGCTGCCGAAGCCGGAGGACCAGCCGAAGCGTGTGTTCGGGATCACGCATCCGAACACGGCGTATCAATTTGTCGTGCTCTGCCCTGCTGTCCATCACAACATTCTGGACTTTTCTGCGCGAGTTCTCGCCATTTTCCCATGCGGGAAT
>JAQBWV010000155.1 GCA_027624335.1 Planctomycetota bacterium | reverse complement strand
GGTCGATCGAATCCAGAAGCGACCGAGGCTTGCCCGGACAAGCCAGCAAAAAACGTACTGGCCGACCCGCCAGTTACGGGTGACTGGCCACCCGGTGGCTGCTCGTTCGGAATAGGAACAGCACCCGACTGTAAACCCGGCGGCAACGGTGGTGGTACCTGACTCCCTCCCGGACCGCTCTGAATCGAGTGTCGGTCTAACGTTGGAATTCTGTTGTCAGGTTGATCTTGATTACTGCCGATCACGGCACGACTCCCTTAGCGCCTGCTGCGTGGCCCGATCACATGTGTCACAGATACTGGTCAGGATGGCCGAGACGAACCGACAAGCACTTCGCCAGGTTGTGGCATGCTCGTCCGGTGACACCTGCGACCGTACTTCTGTTTCGCGGATGCGTATCAGGGGCCAGTTGCCGCACCGCCGCCGCCAGTAGTAAACGGCGGGCTGATTCTCGGTACAGGCTGCGATGACATGTCTGCTCGTTGAATTCCATCCACTTCCAGAGCACTTCGACCAATCGGCGAAGTCACTCGTGGAATCACCGGAGGAAGATTCTGCAGCCCCACGATTTCTTCCGTGATTCCACGCACGCTGGTCATTCGCAATTCGCTGGCCTGGGCGGTGTCCGCTGTCTGGACATAGAGAACTCGGCGATGTGTCGGAGCGGCTCGCAGAACCCATTTCAGATGCAACACTCCAGAACGATTCAGCAGCTGTGTGTCGTCGTCGAAGTGGTACGAGTACAGAGTGGTCTGATCGACCCAGCCAGCGTCTTCCTGAGTTGAAACGAACTCTCGAACCGACGCCCGATCGTCACACACGTACGGGTGCGGCCAGTAGTGGGCAGTATGGAACCGGTGCGAAGGGATCATCGACATGCCTTCCGGACGAGGATACGGGGGCCACATTTTCCCCTTCACGTAGCGTTGTCGTGAACCGACCGGGTCCAGGGCCCGACGCGCGTACCAGTCAGCACGTTCGCTGTCCCGCTCCTGTTTCCAGGCGTAGTAGCGATTCGTTTCGAGCCACGGCCACGGAATCATCGGCTCCGCCACGGCCACCGCTGGGATCCCCAGCAACACCACAACGAGAACCTTCCTGCACGCTGATCGAATATTCATAGTCCCCCCATTCCGGAATACAGCGGTACGCTGAGTCCCTCGTGAGCTGTGCCGCACCGAACTGACTTCGAGCGGCACATCCGCAATGCACTTTCAGACCGTCGTTGACAATGTTCGCGCAGACGAGCTGGCAACGACAACCTCCCCCCATAACTATCGGCGCCCCGGAACACGGTCATGACGGGAAAAAGGATTCTGCGGAACGGTACTGGCAGTCCGACTGTAGTGACGCGTGGGGTATTAACGATTGCGTAGAATGTACCGTCCGCAATGAGAAAGAAGCTCTCCGAAGTTCGATCTGGATCAAGAGACTCTGATGCGATCGACAGCGTCGTACTCAGCCCCTGATGTGCTCTGGCTGTGCTGTTCCAGGAAGTGCTGTTTCCGCCCTTGAGGATTCGATCTGCAATGCAGGAGCCAAACGACCAGTCTGGCCCAACAAATGTCTCCTGTGGCGGGTTGTCGCAGGCCCCGTCGCCGCTCAAGATACTGAACGAGCGGGCTTGCTTCCTCCCAATGGATATCGGGAGACCATACTTCCGGCGGATGCCGTTTTCTGTTCTTTACTTTTTGTTCTGGAGGAGTTCAGCCATGGGTGTCAGAAGTAAGTCCTGGCTTTCAGGCCTGCGGCGATCGCAATTTCGGATGTTGGCCGCTGCGCTCGCAGTTACCGGTTCTTCAATGGCCGGCTGCGATCAGGTTGAGTCGATGGTTGATGACGTCAAGAATCAAGTGTCGGAAGCTACTGACGACAGTGCACCAACGACTGGGATATCGACTACCGATGCGGCTGCAACAACACCAGCCGTGATTACACCGCAACCCGCAACTCCAACCGGGCCGACACCAGAAGAGATTGTGGCTCAGTTCAAAGGACTCCGACCTGACCAGATCAGCGACGGGAGCCTGGCCCAACTTGCTTCTTCGCCAGACGCGGCGGCGGCAATTACTGAAATCGACATGACTGGAAGTCAGGTATCCGGCACTGGTCTCGGCTATCTGGCAGCAATGCCGAATCTGCAATCCGTTTCCGTAAGTGGTCCAAAAATCTCAGCGGACGCACTGGCGTCTTTAGGAAAGGCTCAGTCTCTCAGAAGCGTCAATCTCGCGAATTCGATCGCCGACGATCGCGTTGTTAGTGAGCTTTCGAGAATCCCTCACCTGCAGACTTTGAATCTTAATGGGACGCCGGTTACATCGGGATCTGCGACTGGCCTGGGCTCGATGCGTGAGCTGACGGACCTTTCACTCTTCGGGACATCGGTCGACGATCAGATCGCTGGAGCTCTGGCTGTCATGCCGTTGCGAAGTTTGAACCTCGCCAAAACTCGAATCACTAACGCGACTCTCCCGGCAATTCTGAAGATTCACACCCTTGAGACGCTGAATCTTTCGTTCTGTGGTGTCACCGGGGAAGGCTTTAAGGGCTTTAATAAATCCAACATTCGCTCATTGAACCTCGGAGAAACACAATTCGGAATCGCGGGATTCAAGGCGATTCGCGGCATGTCATCACTTGAAGAACTCTACGTCTACGGTACCGGACTGGTCGAACACAAGGACGTGATTGTGTTCAAAACGTTCCCAAAGCTCAGGATTCTGAATGCTGGCCGAAACGCTGTGACGAATGCCGGGATGGAGGCATTTTTCAAAGGGCATAAGACGCTGGTAGAACTGCACCTTCAACACAACAAAGGGATTACCGACCAGGGCCTGGCGGCGCTGATCGGCGTCAAGACACTAAAAGTGCTGGACGTTGGATCGACCAGTTGCGGAGCCGCAGGAGCTCAGGCACTCAAGCAGAAACTCCCGGAGTGTCAGATCATCACTTCCAACGGAACGTTCTGAGTTCGATCAGCAACAGTCCCGACGAGCAATAGAAATCTGCCGAACCGACAGAACGGGCAACTGGTGGTTACACCTGTTGCCCGTTCTCGTTTCCTGCTGAATTCTCGCCAGCGCGTTCAGGAAGGCAGGCAGGCTTTGTCGGCGATCAGAGCGTCCAGTTCCTGACGCAGTCGCGGGAGGATCTCGTCGTATGGAAACGCCCCGACTTCTACCGGGCCGCGTTTCAGGTTGACAAAGTTTGGAGCACACCACAGTCCCAGGTCAGCATCGTCCGTTTCGCCAGGTCCGTTCACACGGCAGCCCATCACAGCAATCGTAATGGCGTGCTCGTGAGCGTACCGGGTCATCTCTTTGACGTCCTGCGCCAGTTCGACGAACGCTTCGTTCTCGACGCGGGAACAGCTCGGGCAACTGATGATGTTGAGTGTCGGCAACCCATAATCGACGACCGAGCGAACGCGTCCGGCGGCGATGTCGGAAATGATCTTCCGACCGGCGGCGATTTCCTCGCCCTTGCGGTCATTGGGAACGGTCAGCGAAACTCTGATCGTGTCGCCGATCCCGCGACCGATCAGCTGTTCAAACGCGATTCGCGTCTTGATGACTCCATCCGGTGGCATACCCGCTTCGGTGACGCCCAGATGTAGCGGCACGTCGGCTCGCTGCTCAGCGAATCGGCGATTCACGTCGATCACTTTCTGCGGATCCGAATCCTTCAGCGAAACGCAGTATCGGGTAAAACCGATCGAGTCGAGAAACTCACAATGTTCGAAAGCACTTTCGAGCATCGGAGAAATTGAGTCATCTTCGGGGTACCGGTCCATCTTGCCAGGATCGACCGATCCACAGTTGACGCCCACTCGAATTGCACAGTCGTTCGACGCGGCGACATCGGCAATAAATCGGACCTTTTCCTGCCACGGCTTTTCGCGTTCGTGATGATAAAGATGTCCGGGGTTGTATCGAATCTTGTCAACATGCGGAGCAACGGCCTCAGCCAGTCGATAGTTTTCCTGCAGGTCGACCGAAAGGTTGGCGCTCGTCTGCCGGCGAATTTCGGCGAGAGCGTCTGCGTCCTTGCGGCTGTCAACAGCGATTCGCACCACGTCAGCGCCGGCTTCGAGAAGCGAGTTGATCTGACCAACCGTCGCATCCACGTTTTGAGTATGCGTCGCGGTCATACTCTGCACGGCGATGGGATTCTGGTTTCCGATCGTCACCGTTCCAATCCGCACGCTGCGAGTGAGATTGCGTTCGATCTTCAGTTCCGAACCGTCCACGCTGATTCTCCAACTTCGACTGCCGATCGACAGAACTAACCGGCCAGAAATAAGACAGGTGGCGAGTCTAGTCGACGCCTCGAAATCGAGCCAGACGACGAAGCGGATTTACGCAGCCTGCGACGATGACACGGGTATCAGCGTTCGCAATCACTCATCCTCACCATCCTCGGATCGGTCCCGACCGTACGATTTCAGTTTCCGGTCGAGCGTTGATCGTTCGATGCCCAGAATTCGAGCGGCCTCGCGTTTGATTGCAGCGTCGCATTGATATGTCTTCGTTCGATTTCCTTCAGCGACAACGGTTTGTAAACGTCTTCCGAATCGGGCGTGGGGGTTCCGTTTTCGAGCCGGGAAAAGCGAATCTCGTCGAGATTGATCTCGTTTGTACGCGCTATCGCCGCCGCCCGTTCCACCGTGTTGCGAAGCTCCCGCACGTTGCCTGGCCAGTCATGCTGAGTAAGGACTTCCAGTACTTCCGGATGAATCGTTCTTGGTTCGTGGCCGTGACGCCGAGCACTAAGATCCAGAAAGTACATCACCAGCGCTTCGATATCGTCCCGTCGGTCTCGAAGAGGCGGGACGTCAATTTCCAGGATATTGAGGCGGAAGAAGAGATCCTTGCGAAACTCTCCATCACGGACGGCCTGTTCCAGATCGCGATTCGTCGCGGCCACAACCCGGACATCGACTTTGATAGTGGTATGACCACCAACCCGTTCGAAGGAATGTCCTTCCAGGACCCTTAGAAACTTTGCTTGAATCTGGGGACTCATTTCGCCGACTTCGTCCAGAAACAGTGTGCCGGAGTTCGCCTGTTCAAATTTCCCAGGCTTGCGATCGGTCGCGCCAGTAAATGCTCCTTTTTCGTGGCCGAACAGTTCGCTTTCGAGCAACGTCTCAGTCAACGCTGCACAGTTCAGACAGACAAACGGCTTTTCGCGTCGGCCACTGTTGAAGTGGACTGCTCTCGCGACCAGCTCCTTGCCCACACCACTTTCGCCGCGAATCAAAGCCGTTGATTCGTTAGTGGCAAATCGGGCGATCTGGTTTTTCAAAACCTGCATCGATGCGCTCTTGCCGATCAGGTCGCTTTCGACAGCCAGCATTCGTCGAAGTGATTTCGCTTCACCGTGAGCTCGTTGAAGTCTGTCGGCCAGATGCACCTGCTCAGTCAGCTTCGCAAGAATTCCGGCCATGTGCTCTGCCACAGCCAAAGTAAATTCCAGGGCGTCCGCATCCAGCGCGTGCTCGGGAGTGAGCGAGTACAAATGGATCAGGCCGAATATCGTTTTCCCATCCCGGATCGGAACACAGATCACACTTTGAGCATTCATCTGCTCCAGCGTCTGAAATGTTCCTGCGGTTGAGTCACCAATTACGTTCAAGGCGAGTGTGCCGTCTCCCCCAGTCAGTGCTTCCCTGGAGAGACGGTCCGACACCCGGTGATACGGCATCTCGTCAGGGGATCGAAACTCCATCAGGCGAAGATCCTGAGCGTCAGCAGCTTCGGACGTTGGTCGGGTCAGCAGCAGCACCGCTCCCAGATCGGAGGTCAAAACGTCCATCAGACCATCGATAGCCGTCCGAGTCAGTTCGCGCACCGTCTCGGCACTCAGCAGCCTGGAACTTAACCGGTATAAGCTGGCGAACTCTTTGGCGACGACTGACTCGGATTCATTCGCTTCCAGAAAACGAGACCGTTTACGCCGCGCCAGAATCTCGGGTTCGTCCTCAGCCGAAATGTCGGAAGAATCACATTCGGTTGAGATGTCCTTGCTGTTCTTTACGTTTGTATCGCTCTCAATTCTGACTGGATGGCCATCGAGCCTTTGAGTGATATCGCTCGTGAACAATAGCTCTGACGCGCCAATGACAATTGAATCGCCTTCATTCAATATTGTTTGACCGGTGATTTCAGCGTTGTTAACCAGAGTTCCGTTGCTACTGCCCAGATCTCGAACGACGCAGCCATTGTCTGTAAAAAACACTTCTGCGTGACGACGACTACAGCGGTCCTCTTTGATGACTATTCGGTTAGTTGACTCACGTCCGATTGTCAGGCATAGACCGGGAACCAGGCGATAAACATCGCGCCAGCCGGATTCAGTGCAGAGAACCAGGTATGCGGGTTCAGGGGAGTCGTGTTGACTGTCAGGCATGGTGAGTCAGCGTGTCCATCGTTCTGAGTGCTGTTCCGTAAGTGTTTGATTACCGTTCGCCTCGGAAACTGTACCTCGTGCGTGGATGCCGACAACCGTCCCCCTTCGACATCATCAGGGGGAGAGATTCCTTGACCGTCATCGGAAGACGTAGCCACTGAATTCGAACCCATCTCGCAATCCATTTTGCCGTGTTCGAATGTTTTTGATATCTACAAAAAGGAGTCCCCGGTGAAGTGGCTGCGTCACTCGCAACACCACACCGGGGATGAGCCTCTCAACCGAAGGCAATTAATCAGTTTCGAATGAATAGCGCCGACGATGGTTACGGCTTTGAGACTGCTCCTTGTCTTCCGAGTAGCGTTACGCAGCTGTTCTGATCGCGTTCACAACACATTTCCCGACGGGAAAGAATTCGGCTGTTTACAACTTCTGAAATCTTCTGATTTGACCTCTGCACGGCGAATGGCAAGTCCAGCTGGCGCGTTGATGCCAATCCGAGTCCGACCGCCTTGCGTGCTGACGATCTTGATCGAAACACCCAGAGAAGGAATCGATATTTCCTCTCCGGCACGTCGCATAAGAACGAGCATTGCTCCAGCTCCTTCTGGCCAGTGTTTCATTCCGTTTGGCGAAAGCCGAGCCTTCGCCGTCGTCTTGCGTATAAGGCGAAGAACGTGCCAAAGCGAAAATCTATGTTGGCTACTGCGTAAGGCGTTTTTCATTAACGACTTGCGGCGATTTGTGGCATTCCAGTGATGGCTGCAGAATCGAACTCAATGGTAGCGTCTCGAGACCACGTCTCTCTTTCGCCATCTTGCCGAGCCTCACGCCCGCTAGTCTCGACCTGATGATCTCCCATCACTCGCCCGAAGGTGCGATACCAGTCCCACCAAACTCCTGTCGAGTGTCATTGAGGGATTCAACTCTTCGTCAGGCGATGGCGGCATTGGTGATTCATTGAAAGCGGTCGACGCGATGAGAGTTCCTCGACAGAAACTCAGAATTGAGGATGCAGACACGTCTCGTCGTTGGAGAACCACCGGTTAGCAGTTTAACGGAACCGTCCAGGACAGAAGCAACGTCAAGTGGCAGGAATCAGAGGCATCAGAATGAACGAGTTCATGAATTGCTTCTTGAGGCATGCCATACCGACAACCTTGGCCACATCAAAGCTATCTCGGATAGCCTCTCAGTCCCCGCCAGACTGTTCGTTGAAAATGCGAACCATTGGCTCCGCTTCACGCACTCTGCAACATGACTCGTTCCTCCGCAAAGCATGGGCACGAGAACCGTCTTCTTCACTGACTAAACCGGGAGAGCCGCATCCGGTTCCTCACCATCCGATAGCTCTGACGGCCGTGTCGCCGATGCGCGTACCGCCGGATGTTGATAGCTGGCAAGTTCCATTACGCCTTTAAACATCGCTGGCAAATTCAACAGCAGTGCCAGTCCCGCCACGCCGCCCAGCACCAGCATGATTTCGTCGACCATTCCGACACCGCCATAGATTCCGCTTCTGCCGCTGCTGCTGCTGGAAACCACATCAAGTGTCCGTACCGGATTCGTAACCTCGGCCAAAGAGTAACCGACTGGCCACCTCACAAATCCGAATGCCGGTGGCAGATAGGGTGCGATCATCGCCAGGGCTGCCATCAGAATTGCCAGAACACGGGCGTGAGCTGAGCGAAATTCCGGAGTGATAGCCTGTCCCCAGCGTCCGACGGCCGCTCCGAAAGAGACGTAGATGAATACGTACAACGCGATCGCTGTCACTGTGTTATGCACCCACTCCTGCCAGAAGGGAAGACGACCAATCACGACCAGAGCTAACAGGTGAATGGTCAGCAGCAGCAGACCTCTTCGACCGCCTGGCATCCACGGTGCGACGAGAACTCGAAAGAGTCCCGACCGAGGCACGCTGCGACGAACGCGTCGGGATATGTGATCCGACTCTGTGCTGAAGAACAAACCTGCGAGCAGCCAGTGAAGGCTTGCCACTGATGCGAACGCGACCACCGCTTCATCTTCCACATCAGCCGCGCCATACCAGCAGCCATAGGCCAGCACGCCGGACCACACCAGCCAGAATTGCAGTGTGCAAATAATTCGAACACCGGAACTGCGATTATCGGACTCAAACGTCAGCCGCGAAACCGCGATCTGCTGAGCGAGCAGGAAGTAGCTTCCCGCACCCAGCAGCGAACTTCCGATCGCCCACCAGAACTCTTCACTGTCAAAAGGAATCGTCTCTGAAAGGGCTGCGGCGCTGAGGCCAAACGCCATCGCCATCTGCCACAACAGCAAGGCGATCATTCCGATCGTATTCATCGCCTGCCATTGCTTGTTGTCCGACAACGTGCTCAGCATCAGAGCAATCATCGAAACAAAGACACTCCACGCCAGTGCGAGGGACAGGAACAGGACGACCATCGGCAGGTCGAACCCCTGCAGCAGCGACGTGAAGGCGATGAACGGAGCGATGGCCGAGTAGTAAATGAAAACCTGCACCACCGTGCTCAAAAGTTTGCCGGACACAATCTGTCGTGGACTGAGAGTTGAAATGCTCAGCAGTTCGTACGTGTTCTGGTCTCGCTCGTTAAGCATGCTGCGGAACGCGCCGAATGGAACAACGAACAACGTCGCGAAACCAATCACGTAGAAGTAAGCGACGAAAAACGCCCGCCCGGCCGAGCCATATTCGATCGCTGGTCCAAACCACATCGTGCCGAAGACTGAGATCAACCAGGCGATCGTCAGCAGCAACATGAACGTGACGATGAACTGCCGGCTTTTGAGAGCCTGTCTCGTTTCTTTCACGAGAATCGGGTTCAGTCGATCTGTGAGAAACTCCGCAAAATGAAAGAACTTTTCACCGGTGCTCATGGCGTGTCTCAATGCAGGATTTCCGTTGTACCGTCAGGGAAACGTTGCCGCCTTCATGTCTGCAACGAACGAGTGTTTGTCTTGTGCCCGCCACAATCGTCAGTCTGGATAATGACAGAATGTCAGACCGTCCAAATCTCTGACGCCTCGTGAAGTCCGCGAGTTTACTTCGCCTTTACTGCGTGATCCCCTTGGTGATACTCATGAAGGCGTCTTCCAGACTCTTGGATTTACCGTGAAACTCAATGACGGGATGCCCGGCCGTTAACAAATTCTGGAGAAGTTGTTTCTGTTCAACATCTCCCCCCTCGAATTCGAAGATGGCTCGGCCCGTTGAACATTGAACCTGCCCGACCATCGGTTGCTCAAGCAACCACTTTTCCAGACGGTCCGTGGCGTGCTCGATCTCGCTTTCGGCAGCAATTCGAATATTGAGGGCCCTCGCAGTTTTCAGCTCGTCATCATTGTCCTGTTGCCGCTGCTGAATTTCCTCCACCGTGCCATACGCCAGAATCTGACCCGCTTCGATGATCGCCGCCGAGTCGCAGATTTCTCCCAGCTCGGTGAGAATGTGCGAGCTGATCAGGACCGTCTTTTTCATCTCAGTGGCGAGTAAACGAATCAGCTCTCGCAATTCAACACGTGCGCGTGGGTCCAGGCCCGCGGCAGGTTCGTCGAGCACCATGACCTGAGGATCATGGATCAGGCATCGTCCGAGACCGAGCCGTTGCGACATCCCCTTTGAGAGTGTGTTGATTGGTTTTTCAGCCAGCTTCCGCAACTCGGTAAATACCAGAACATGCTCGATCGCGTCGCGACGTTGAGCGTCGCGCAGTCCGTAGGCTCGAGCATAGAAGTCGAGATACTCGACGACATTCATGTTCGCGTATCGACCAAAACTGTCTGGCATGAAGCCCAGAAACCGTCGCACTTTGTCTGGGTCGTCCACCACGGAATAACCACACACAAACGCGTCGCCGGCAGTTGGCGTATCGAGCGTTGCAAGAATCCGCATACTCGTCGTCTTGCCGGCGCCGTTCGGCCCGATGAAGCCCATTACCTGCCCGGGCCACGCCTTGAACGATACGTCGTCAACTGCTTTAAGACGTCCAAAGAAGCGATGCAGATGCCTCAGTTCAAGCGCGGGTACTCCCCGCTGATCAACGTTTGCGGCACGGAAACCAGGTTCAATCATTGGTTGCTCGCACGGTCAGGAGCACAGGACGAATTACACAGTCGAAAACAGAATCAACTCAGAAAGTCTTCGGAATCATCGTCGTCGAACACGGAAGCCGCGACGTCGATTGTTATCTCGTCCGAAGGCGGAGCAAACTTGACCATCGTGACCTGATTTCCGGTCTCGCTGTAAATGATCTCGTCCATAAACGCTTTCATCAGCAGCATGCCTCGACCGCTTGGCCGGTCGAGAAAATCCTGAACTGTCGGATCCGAAACACTGGTCGGGGCGAAACCGGGTCCTTCATCACGAACAGAAAACTTCGCGGCTGCTCGAGTCAAAGAAATATCGATGTATAGTTGCCGGTCCATGTACGGCGACTCAACGGTCCTTTTCCGAGCCAGATCTTCGTATGCAGAATGATCTTTATCACGAAGTTCAGAGCTGACTTCGAGATTGCCGTGGTAGAGTGAATTCAGCACAGCTTCCTCGAACGCGATACCAATGCGGAGTCGATCGTTCTCCGCGAAAATTCGCATACTTCGCATGATGTCCCGTACCTGCTGCGAAAGAGCGTGAATCAGCTTCGTGTCGTTGGGCAGAACGTACGAGGTCTCTGAACTGACGATCCGATTTAACAGTCGGGTTTCACCTCGACTCGAAGAGGCAGCTTCCAGGATCTGGTGGATTGTCGGAATCAGATCTTCGCCGAGCCGCCTTTTTGTCACGTAACTGGCTGCTCCGAGACGCAGCGCTTCAACAGCGAGTTCTTCGCTGCCCTGTGCCGTCATCAGGAGGACCGGGATCAATGGATAGTCGCGTTTCATCGCTTGAACCAGTTCCAGACCGTTGAGTTCTGGCATATGAAGGTCGGTGAGTACCGCATCCGGGATGTCGAGTTCAATGCGCTTCAGCGCGTCGCGACCGTTCTCTGCGTAGATCACTTCGTACTCGCCGGTCTTCAGCAGCAGGCCTCCAATCAGGCGGCGATCGACCCGTGAGTCGTCTACGACAAGTAGCGTCTGCATGAAAATGCTTTCTGCGGCCCGGATATAATCTGCATCCGCCGGTGCGGCAGAGCAGGTTCGTCACTGATGAAATATCGGTCGAATGATGCCTGGTTTAACTGCGCCACGGTAGCCAGCCATAGAAGCTCGCAGCGCGAGCGGCAACGATGAGTTTCGCTCATGGTAGTCAGCCTGGACACTGTCCGGTATCGATGAAACGGCGAAGCTGCGAACTCACCAGCTGCGACGCTTCGCCAAGTGCCGAAAGATGATCGGCAACGCGACCAAGCTCTCCTCCCCTGGCAGCCTGTTCGCATTCGAAGGCGACGTCATGAGCATCGCTGACGCCGAAAGTTCGAAAGTTCGACTTGAGCGTGTGAGCCATTCTTTGAGCGGTTGGAGCGTCTTCTTTCTTCAGTGCAAACTTGAGGTCAGCCATGACGATCCGAACCTCTTCCAGAAATGCACCAGCTATTTCCCGCAACAGATCACGATCTCCCTGTGTAATCCGCAGCGCAACTGCCCAGTCAACCTGATAGTTGTTTTGAGGAACATCCTCATGGTTATTGCCAGACGCGTCGAGTATGTCAGGAAATTCCCCTGTCTCAGAGTTCGTTCCGAGTGTTGCTGAATCGTCAGCAAAGAACTGACTCAGAGCATTCAGCAGTTGCCACGGGCGAACCGGCTTTGAGACGTAATCGTCCATGCCTGAATCCAGACACAATTCGCGATCTCCTTTCATGGCGTGAGCGGTCATGGCGATGATCGGGATATGGCGTGTCGTACCAATCTCAGCCTGACGGATTTGTCGAGTTGCTTGCAGACCGTCCAGTTCCGGCATTTGGACATCCATCAGAATTGCGTCGAACAATTCTCGACTGGCGAGTTCGACAGCTTCTTTTCCATTGTTGGCGACTGTTGCCGAGTGGCCCCACTTTCGCAACAAAGCAAGCGCCAATTTCTGATTGACGACGCTGTCTTCAGCCAGCAGAACTCGCAATGCCGGCAGGGTAATTGCCTGTTGTGTGGAATTAGTGACTCCCACCGGCAGTGAATCATCCGTTCCGTCGATCGACAGTGCTGCGACCAGAGAGTCAAACAGTTCGGACTGCTTGATCGGTTTTCTAATGTATGATGACACCCCGAACTCTCGACACAGCTGGACGTCTCCCGGACGGTCTCCTGACGTCAGCATCATGATCACGGCGTCGACCAGGTCTTTGTCACTACGAAGTTCCGCAGCCAGCGTGAAGCCGTCTTTGTCCGGCATATGGACGTCGCTGAGAACAAGATCGTAACTCTGACCTGCTGCTCGCGCTTGGCGCAGCTCAGCAATCGCCTCATCGACGCTCTCAACACAAGACGTCACGATTCCCCAGTTCGTCAACATTTCGTCGAGTATCAATCGATTAGTCGCGTTGTCATCTACAATCAGAACACGCGAGCCCTGCACGACTCGCCGGGAAGGTGGTTTCGGCGGCTCTGTCGAGATCCCCAACTGCGCTGAAAAATGGAACGTGCTTCCGCTGCCAAGTTCGCTCTCAACCCAGATCGTGCCATGCATGAGCCGTGTGAGTCGCGAACAGATCGTGAGGCCAAGTCCGGTACCGCCGTATTGCCTGGTCGTTGATGAGTCTGCCTGCTCGAATGCCAGGAACACCGTACCCAGCTTCTCACGAGGAATTCCGATGCCGGTATCAGCAACCGCAAAATGCAACTGCACGGACTGATCATCCTGCTGGTCGACATCAACGTGGACGATCACTTCGCCTTGCTGGGTAAACTTGATGGCGTTACCAACCAGATTCACCACGATCTGACGCAGCCGCGACGCATCTCCAATGAGCGAATCCGGAACGGTCGGGTCGATGTGACAGGCCAGCTCCAGTTCCTCGCGATGAGCGCGCACGGCCAGTGACCTCAGCGTGTCACCAAGAACATCGCGAATACTGAAGACCGCGGACTCCAGTTCAAGCTTACCGGCCTCGATCTTCGAGAAGTCCAGAATATCATTGATCAGAGTCAGCAGAGAATCGGCCGAGTCGCGGACCATGCCGAGGTACTCGTGTTGCGACTGCGTCAGCTCAGTATCAAGAACCAGCTCAGTCATCCCGATCACCGCATTCATCGGTGTGCGGATTTCATGACTCATATTTGCCAGAAAATCGCTTTTTGCCTGGTTGGCAGCTTCAGCAGATTCTTTTGATTCCCGCAACTCCTTCTCAGCCTGCTTTCGATTGCTGATGTCATGTACGAAAGCACTGAAGATGCACGAATGCTCGTCGCGTATCGGCGAAATCGTTACTTCGACAGGAAACTCGCGTCCTGACTTGTGCAGCGCGGTCAGCTCCAGTCTTTTCTGGATGACTTTGCCTTCACCAGTCTTCAGAAAGCGTTCCAGTCCGGTCGTGTGAGCTTCTCGGAATTGTTGAGGAATGATTGTGTCGGCGAGCGTACGGCCCAGAGCCTCTTCAGACTTCCAGCCGAAGATGACTTCCGCCTGGGGATTCCAATTGATGATCGTGCCTTCAGAATCCATCCCGACAAACGCATCGAGTGCCGTATCGACAATCTGCCTGTTAAGTTTCTCGCTGCGCCGCAGCGCAAGTAGCGCTTCCTGCTGAGAGGTAATGTCTCGCGAAACGCCAAAGGTGCCAACGACATTGTTTTCGCGATCCCGCAACGGCAGCTTGCTGGTCGACACCCACGTCGTGCGACCGTCCGGCCAGCTTTCTTTCTCGACTTTGTCCAGCACGGATTTATCACGTTCCATTAACGCGAGTTCATCAGCGCGTGCGTCCTGCGCGTGCTCACTGGCAAAAAAGTCCTGGTCAGTTTTGCCTACGGCCTCGGATGGTTCCTGCAGGCCAAACCAGTCTGCCATCGCTCGACTGACGCGAATGAACCTGCTGTTTCGATCTTTAAAGTAGATGTTGTCCGGCAGGTACTCCATTAAAGAATGAAGCAGATATTGCTCCAGTTCGAGCTGCCGAATCAGCCGCTGCCGCTCCAGCGTATAACGAATTGAATGCTCAAGCCGTGAGACGTCGAAGATATCCTTTACGAGATAATCTGTGGCCCCGGCTTCGAGCGCACGCTGGTCGATCTCATGATCGGTCTGCCCGGTCAGAATGATGATCGGAGCCTTCGATCCTGCCTGTCTGGCTCGACTGAGAATCTCGATTCCATCGGCCGCGCCGAGTCGATAATCCAGCAGGTAAAGCTCGTGCTCACCGGCGAGAATTCCGGCAAGGCCCTCTTCTGGCTCCGAGGCCCATTCGAGCTCGACGGGCTGACCATTGATTTCGCGCAGTAACTCCTTTGTGAGTACAAAGGAATTGTCGTCATCATCAATCAGCAGAATTCGCAGAGCCCCAGGCATCGAAACATTCCATCGAGTTGGCTAATGGTTCAAACCTTTGCTTCGGAAAACGAAGAACGCTGGCAGAGTACCAGACTAGCCGTCGCGCGTGGTGCTTGAACTGAAGGTTAGCCAACGTGGACACTGACCGTGCAGTGTCGCGGAAGTTGAAACACGATCTCAAACGGCAGCAATTCAACGGCAGACAAGTTCAGAACAACTTCAGTGAATCAACGTCTTCCATCGATTAATCGAATCGGGAAGTATCCCAAACGCGTCTCCTGGAAAATACGTCGCACCAAACAAAGGTTGAATTTCGCGTGGGGTTCGTCTTGACGTACCATCGATTCATGAGACGCTGCGATGCGTCGAGACGCACCCTGCGCATTTCAGGTAATTGCATCGCCCTATTTGTTTCGGGACGGGTGCTT